>CAYPGU010000023.1:0-16663 GCA_964409995.1 uncultured Legionellaceae bacterium
AGGCATTAAATATACATACTGCATTTACCGGTAATTTGTATACTTGATTCCAATGGAAACAAGCCATTTCACCCATATATTTAGACAATGCATATGGATATTGTGGGTTGATGCGATGATCTTCTCTAGTTGGAACATCGGCCATCCCATAGCAGGAGGACGAGGACGCATAGACTAATTTTTCAACATTTGCATGCCGCGCGCATTCTAAAACACGCACTGTACCTTGCACATTGGTGCTCATATAATCAATTGGCATTTCAATTGAAGGTACGATGTCACCAATTCCAGCAAAGTGAAATACATGCTTGGCTCCAGCAAATATATGCGAATCAACTGGTAATTCGCGAATATCAGTCCACTCACAGACTAAATCTGGATTACCTGCATGCTGAGCCAAATTGCTTTTGCGCCCACCAAGCAAATTATCTATCACGCGCACTTGGTAGCCTTCGGTGAGTAACAAATCCACCATATGGCTACCAATAAAACCTGCGCCCCCAGTAACTACTGCTATGGGTTTGGTCATTATGCTACTTCCAACTCTTGTAAACGTTTTACGTTGAAATAAATGTTGTCTTCAAAAGAATTTGGCAATTTGCCAGCTTTAAAGGCACGACATAGATCTCGCACGCCATCTTCGATGCTACGTTTAGCTTCAAAACCTAATACGTTTTTAATCTTGTCAGAGTTAATACGATATGAACGGTTATCATTGCTCTCGGTAGTAACCATCTTAATATCGCCCTTTTCTGGGAATTCTTCTTCAACAGTTTTCTTAACCATTGCAGCTAAATCACCGATACTGTAGTTTTGGTAACCGATGTTGAATGTTTCACCATGAATCTTTTCGTGCGGTGATCTGGTTTCATCAATCAACAACATATAAGCATCTGCCATATCTTCGATATGTAGATTTGGACGTTGTTGCTCACCACCAAAAATTGTAATCAAGTTCTTGTTAACCGCGTGGTTAGTAAGAATATTGATTGAAAGATCTAGACGTGTACGTGGGCTGTAACCATAAATTGTCGCTGGACGAATAGTTACACAGGTAAAATCTTCGCGATCGTTCATGTGTTTCCACAAAATCGGCTCACATAGACCTTTGTACTTATTGTAGTCTGTTAATGGAACTAATGGAGTGTCTTCGGTCACTTGTGGACGATCGGATACGCCATACACAGAGCTGCTTGAGCAATAAACGAAGCGTTTTACACTAGGTTCATCACGTGCAGTTGTTACTAAGGATTCGAAACAGTCGTAATTTATACTCTTTGATAAGCCACCATCTAATTCGAAACTTGGGTCGTTAGAAATACATGCTAATTGCAATACTACGTCCATATCTTTGCATGCTGCAGCGAATTTTGCTGTATCGCGAATATCACCTTCGATAACTTCTAGATTTGGGTGATTTAACGGTAATGTTTCTTTACCAAAAAACAGAATATCATACACACGTACTTTGTAGCCTGCAGCTAACATCTTTGGTACTAATACGTTTCCAACATAACCGGCGCCGCCAGTAATTAGAACATTTTTTAATCTATTTTCAGTTGCCATCTTATTTTTCCCCAAATAATTACGCTAAAGCTTCAGTTTGTACGTTAATGCTGTATGCAGAAGCTGTAGCATCTTTATAAAACATTTGTACTGTTTCTAATGAATAGGTTTGTAGATTTTTGCCGATTAAATCTAATTTTTGTAGCATGCTGTGCGGCACTGTCACAATGTCAGATTTAGCTTGTTCAGCATGGAAAATATTCAGCAATTCACGTGTACTCGCCCATAGCACTTCAGCTTTTGGTTTGTTACTTAAAATCTGCTTAGCTTCGAGCATTAATGGAATCGGATCAACACCTGTGTCTGCAATTCGACCAGCAAAAATTGATACCACAGAAGGAGTGGTTGCAGATAATGCTTCAGCAACTTCACGCACTTGATCCAAAGTTAAAATCGCTGTGATATTCAAAGCAATCCCAGCATTGGATAAACGTGAAATTAGACCAGCAGTAGATTCACCTTTAGTATTGGTTACAGGAATTTTAACGTATACATTCTTACCCCAAGACGCGATTACGCGCGCTTGTTGTTCCATTTCAGTTAAATCATCAGCGAAAACTTCAAATGAAATTGGATGAGTAGTAACTTGAGATAATAAATCACGCGCAAATTGTTCGTAATCTGTTACACCAGCTGCACGCATCAAACTTGGATTAGTAGTAAAACCTTTAATTAAAGGATTGCTAGCTAGCGACAAAATATGCTTTATGTCAGCTCCATCTGCATATATTTGAACTTTTAAATCGTTAATACTTATTGCGCTCATTTTTTAGTAATCACTCCTGTCGTATGTAGTTGCAAAACATCTGTCAGCGAACTCACAATTAAATCTGGTAATAGCTCAAGGGGCTCATTATAACCATAGTCAAGGAAGATTGTAAAACAGCCAACCGCGTGGCCTGCAACGATATCAGAGCTGCGATCTCCGATCATAATGCTTTGGTTTAAATCAATATTTAATTCTTCAGCCGCATCACTAAACATACCTGTGCGCGGCTTGCGACAATTGCAACCGTCAGTTTGTTTATGGTAACAAACTTTAATTAAATCTATAGGCAACTCAGCTAACAGTTTTGCATTCATCGCCTCTACTTCTGCTTGTGCTACATAACCATTTCCAACATCAGGTTGATTAGTTACCACAATAATTTTATAGCCATCTTGCTTGAACGCTTGAATTAGCTGCAAAGCATTCGGTAAGATAACTAATTCTGATATGGATTTGATCGCATATGCTTTGCCATTTACAACGTTGGTTTTGATCAAAACCCCGTCGCGATCAAAGAAAACAGCTGGTTGGGACATTGCTAGACTTCCTGACACCTTAAACAGGTTATTATACAGACTTCACAGCCATATTTTTGCCGAATAATTATTCTTTATCATATTTATTTAGGCCTAAATGGCTTAATCATTTAAATACTTATTTTTTAGTATTCTGGCTAAATTTTGCTCGGCTAACGGCATGAGATATAGGTATATTTGAGTCATGAAAATCATCGCTAAATTGCTGAATACGATAATCAAATGGTATCACTTTTATATGTTTTTTTTCTTGATGAGCATTTTTTGCATATATATTACCGATACAATTCTGATCTTTAGTTTTAAAAAAATTAACTAAAAAACCTTTATCATCTTTCGCATGGTTACACTGACTAGGATCTAGTATGCTATCTACAAACGATCTGCTCCACTGGTTGTTTCTAACAACTATCACACCTGAATTAAAAGCAATATTTTGCAACAAGATTCTTAGGATCATTCTTTTCTTGAAACTGAAATCATCATGTCCAACTTCGTTACCAAATAATACATAGGTTTCAGAATCAATTTCTTGAAACCAATCCCTTATATCAAGGTCATTTTGTACAATTGCTGCATCACCATCTATATAAAAAAAATAAGTGTTATCTGGATACTCCCTTAACAGTTTTTGCAGTGCAATATACCTTTTATAATGAGGATATACATATTTGCTGCTATCAGGATCCAATTTATGAAAATTAAACCCATATTGTTCGGCATATGCTTTATTAATTTCTGCGTACTGATCACCGATTAACTTACCATATGCTGGATCAAAAGCCATAATTATATGGACATTCTGAGGACTGACCCTTTTATTTGCAAGCATGAAAGTTTTCTGCGTAGTTCTATAATACGTGGAACACATATATAGGATAGAAAGTAAAGCTATCAATAGTAAAACTATCAAAAGCAGTTTTAGTTTTAAACCTAATCTGTAAACCAATTAATATCCCTAAATCTATACAAACCCATAAGATATAATAGCACAGACTGAAATTCAAAATAATAGATAATCTTTCTTATTATCCTATAAATATGAATAGTTTAAGCTATGGATATATAATGCTAAAAGCACCTGGGTTAGCGTCACAACTGTGAATGTTATGCTTTGTAGCATAATTTTCATTCCGCGCTATCAATCCCCCAAGATATTTCAAATCGGTTTTAACAAGTGTGGCACTACAACTTTAGCAAATTTTTTAAATCAAAATGGCATAGATAGCATTCACTATGGTAAACGTGGCGAGCTGGCAAAACTTTTGTATCAGAATGACTTAAGTAACAAGCCGCTGCTGCCAATAAGTTACCATATAAAATAGATTGGTTACTTTGACATGAATAACATAGACTTCGATAATCCAATCTAACTTGGACTGCAATTTGCTCTGCTTGACAAACAATATCCATGCAGCAAATTTATATTAAATACCAGAGATAAGGAAAAACTGGCTATCTAGTAGATCTAATCACAAAACTCAACTTTATAATAATACTTTACTTGAGAATCGAACGATTGTAAAAGGCTGATTATTTATATAATAAATAAATGTAGGGGCTGAACTTTATCCTGATTTGCATGTCAAACCTTTGGTTTTCAAATACCATCGGAGGGCATCATGCAATACTTTGCAAAAATCGATCTTAATAAATTATCCATCGATGCCTCACATAGGCAAATACATCACGCTAAAATGCAATTTATCGACAAAGCCAACCAGCATGTTAATCCAGAGATTATCCAAGCACTCAGCAGTGGACGAGTCATTTCCCGTCTAGAAAAATACCATCAGATACTCAATCGTTCACCATTATATGGCGACTTGGACAAAGAGTATGAGTTGAGAACCTATTTATATAAGCAGGTAGAGAGAAATTGTGCAGAAATTGCCAGTACCGAAAGTAACAATCCTAATATACTAGGTTTAAAGCTAGTCTTTTATATAGATGTATTATTATATTTGCAACCAAAGCTTGGTCGCAATCAAGTAACTTACCTATATATGCAATTAGAACAGGACTTTCAAACTACTCTACAGCATTTGAAATGTCTACCGCAAAGTGAAGAAAATGAAGCTGAGCCTAGGCCAAATCTGTTGTTTTCATTTTGCTATGGCCTAACAAGCACAAAATCAAGTTTCTCAATAGCAAATGCATATTCAAAACTTTACAGCAAAAAGATCTGAGTATGCTATTTTTCCCAGCCAAATCTAGTGAAAAATTCTTCTGGAATCATTGCGGTTGCTCTTCTCTGTTGTTCCGCAGTAAATACATAACGCCATTCATTAGGGTCACCTTTGCGGAACAAAGTTTTTTCGTCTTTTAGTAACTTATGATAGGTAACCTCATATAATGGAATTTCATAAAAAGTTAATATTTTATAAATCAGCTCCTCTTCATTTTGTAAAAGCTCATCATAAGTAGTAATTAAAACTTTTATTCCATTAGGAAGTTTGTCTTGCTCTTGTTTAAATGCCAACCAATCATCTATAAACATGATTGTCTGAGGCATTTTATTTTCAATCGCCCAATCAATTTGATGCTCAAACTTTAAACTACTAACATACGCTGGAATACTTCTACCAGTACCAAGAAGGTGATGCAACAAGGATAAAACTGACTGCCTAGGATCCCGAACTTGCACCATAATTTTATTTGAATGCACCAAATACTCTTCCCAATCAATATTCTGAGGCCTAACATGAAGCTTAACCAACTGATTATTACCTAAGAAAAAGTCTTTAAGCTCAACCTTTTCGCCATCAATCTTTTGTGTAGTCATAAATTGTCCACAATTAAGACTTTTCTTGATAGTTTCAGTAACAAAAGTGCTACCACTTTTCATTATTGAATTAATGACTATTTTGGGTGGCCGGTAACTTAAAGATTTGAATTTTGTAGATAAGTATATAGAAAAATATAACCTTGCAACGAGCAATAAAACTAACAATATTGTCCATCTAAAAAGTATATCCCTATTTTTTCTCATTTGTTCCTACAAAACCATTTGAAGACTAACATGCTATTTAGTATAGCATTTCTCGTACATTTCCAAGATATTCGTCATTGAATATCTTTCATTCACGCGCTGCCGCGCATGCAATTTGCGCTGAGCTTTACTCATCTCATCTGAGCTAAGTGCCTCAAGCCAGATTCTTGCTAGCTCCTCTGGATCCTGTTTAGGTATCGCATATCCAGTCGTACCTATAATATCCAGCGATTCACCAACATCAGTAACAAAACACTCAACACCGCAAGCCATGGCCTCAGCTACTACATTTGGAAAACCCTCGCCAAATACAGAGGTTTGCGTTAAATAATCAATCGCCGGTAATAGCTCATGCACTTCATTTACTTGATCTAACAGCAAAACGCGCTTTTCTAATTTATTACGTTCAATAATTCTTTGTAGTTGTGCATTACTCGAGTTAATATTTTTACCGGCCAGCACAAAATATACATTAGCGTATTCTTGGGCTAAAATTCCTGCCGCATTAATAAAAGTCGCATGATCTTTCATCGGATCGTAGCGCGCAATCAAAGCAAACAACTTGGCGTTGCGTGGTAAATTATGCTTTTGACGAAATTCACGGTAGATCTGCGCATTTGGTTGAAACTTATGAGTGTCAAACCCATTCGGAATATATAGCCATTTCTTAGAATTATATCCGCTATCAATATGTTGCTGGATTGAATCCCTAGAGTTGTTCATCAACACGGTAGGAAAGCGCGCCAGCCAAGCACCACTCTTAAACACCAAACGTGTGGAAAAACGATATTGCGATAAATCCATTAAACTACAACGAATATTCCAGGCGATATTTTTAACTCGTGCCATTTTACCAATTAGTAAAGCCAGCACATTTGCATGATACATCCAACCTTGCACGTAATCTGGACGCAAGTTGCGCAGCAATTTCCATAGCTTAAGCAAGCCAAACAAGGACGCTGGCGATGGATGCATATTAAGTGCATAAACAGTAATTCCATGCTGCTGCAAAATTGGGCCCCAATGCCCCAAACCACGTAATGAGATTACAATATTTTGAAATCTGTTGCGGTCCATGCCTAACACAACATTTGACAACATACGTTCTGCACCGCCCATTTCCAGGCTGGTAATAATATGAACTACTTTAAGTGGTTTATTCGGTTGCATTTACATATACGCTAGAATCATGTGGATGTACGCTGGGTCGTCCAATCGACACATAACGTAAATTTAAATTCACAAAATCCTGCGCTGTATAAATATTTCTAAAGTCCAAAAATACCGCCGGACTGTGGGCATCATGTGCCACAAGCAACTGAGCTACTTGAGCTAAATCTAAAGTTCTAAATTCATTCCATTCGGTTAAAATAACCACCGCATGTGCTTTATTTAAACAAGACTTGATATTCTCCGCATAATGTATATTTGCATTATGTTGGAAATATTGCCGCGCATTTTCTATCGCTGCTGGATCATAAACGCATAGTTCGGCGCCATTCGCATGCAAACCTTCAATGATATCTAAAGCAGCACTTTCGCGAATATCATCCGTGTTAGCTTTGAATGCCACCCCCAACACCGCTATCCGTTTATTCTTTACACTGCCATTACATGCATTGATAATTTTTTGCACACAATCAACTTTGCGCGCATTATTCGCTTCAATAACAGCATTAACGATGTGCGTTGGCGCATCCACTGCGGTTGCAAATTCGTTCAGGGCTAAAGTATCTTTGGGGAAACAAGAACCACCGAAACCCGGGCCAGCTTGTAAAAACTGCGCTCCGATGCGTTGATCCAGCCCCATCGCATGCGCGACCATTTGCACATCGCCATCAATTTTTTCACAAATGTCAGCCATTTCATTGATAAATGCAATCTTGGTGGCTAAAAATGCATTCGAAGCGTATTTAATCAACTCAGCGGTTTCCAAAGTGGTAAACACAATTGGTGTTTGCTGCAAATGTAATGGTCGATACAAATTATCCATCACGCTGCGATTAGCTGGGTTGTCCAAACCAATAATAATTCGGTCTGGGTGCATAAAATCTTTAACTGCAGCACCTTCGCGCAGAAACTCCGGATTTGAAATTATATCGAATTTGGCGTGCGGATTAAGCTTTAGAACTTCTTGTTTGAGAGTTCGGCATGTTCCAGGCGGCACGGTGGATTTAACAATAATTGGCGTGTATTTATTTAAATGCGGGGCGATTGAGCGTACGGCATTCAACATGTAACTTAAATCGACTTTGCCATCATCAGCACTTGGTGTGCCTATAGCAAGAAAAATTAAATCGGCATTTGGTATTTCAGCAATTACATCAGTAGTAAATCTAATCCGTTGCGCGGCAATATTTTTATGTAACAAAGCTGGTAATTCAGGTTCGTATATTGGTAACTGTCCTTGGCGTAACATTGCTATCTTTTGTTGGTCGATATCTACGCAAACCACCTCAAAACCAAATTCGGCAAAACACGTTCCACTAACCAAGCCCACATATCCGGAACCCAAAATCATTAAACGCATGTTTTCTCCAGAAATGCATCCAAAACAGCTTTGTATTCTGGATTCTGCACCGCAAACTCCAAAATGGCACGAAAATATTCAGTTTTTTTGCCGCAATCATATCGCTCGCCACTAAATTGCCAGGCATAAATTTGTTCGGTCTGTAACAACATAGCCAATGCATCGGTTAGTTGTAATTCAGCAGTTGGATTATTATCAAATATTGCGCGCAAGCATTCGAATACTTTGGCAGTTAACACATATCTACCAACCACAGCGTGTTGCGATGGCGCGGCAGTGACTTCAGGTTTTTCAATTATTTGTTGGATATAACCACCAGTGGATGTTTGTTGCGTAAAGCCAACAATTCCATAATTCGAAACATCCTTGGCTGCTACTTTCTCTACCGCAATCACTGAACTTTGCGTCAGTTCATGCTGAGTAATTAATTGTTTTAAACAGCTAGCATTGTGGCTACGAATTAGATCATCCGCCAAAATAACAGCAAACGGTTCATCATGAATTAAAGATTGCGCACACAGCACCGCATGTCCCAGACCTTGTGGTTGCGGCTGGCGAATATAAACACAGGTCACATGTTCGGGAATAATTTTATTGACCAAATCGACCAAAGCATATTCTTGCTTTTGGATTAAATGTTGTTCAAGTGCAATATTGCGATCGAAGTGATCTTCAATAGCTTTTTTGGCATGGCTCGTTACAAAAATTAACTCTGTACATCCAGCTGCCACCGCTTCTTCAGCAGCATATTGAATTAGTGGCTTATCAATTATTGGCAGCATTTCCTTGGGGTAGGCCTTAGTGGCCGGCAAGAAGCGGGTACCATAGCCTGCGACTGGGAAAATTGCTTTTTTGACTTTAGATTGCATTAATTTTTACCACCATATTTATGTTGCCAAGATGCCACAATTTATAAACTTTTTCCAGTTGACGCAGTTTATAAACTGCGTCAGTTAGTTATTCGCCTCTGCCAGATCAATAATAAGCTCTTCAACATGCCGGTCTATAATTTCCGGGGTCTTTAGCATGGGATCAAATAATACATCATAAGCCTGCCAACAGATTAATTTGCCACCATGGTCGGGAAACTCTTCGATAAACAAATGCCTCTGCTCAATTTCATCAGTACATACGATAATATCCGCCACCTGTATCGCTTCAATCGAACATCGATGCGGCATGCGTTCTGCATTACGTGGCTGCACGCCCTTTTCTGATAAATAAACTAAGGCCCCTTGAGCAATCGGGCCCGGATTACTTGGATTTGGCATGCGCCGCGATAAACCGCCAGAATCAACAGCAACCTCTAGACCATGTTTGGCTGCATAATGTATTGCCAACTCCTCAGCTAAGCGGCTGCGGTAATAATTGAACATACAGATGAAATATAGTTTGACCATAAACTAGAACCTCGACAATAGCACTTAGACTCGTTAAAATGACACAGTTCTCACATAAGAGTAGTTAACATAGCATGGATCAAATAGTAGTAGCAGCACTATACAAATTTGCGTCTTTAGACAACTTTCGCGAGCTCAAAGCACCCTTGCACGATTTCTGCCTACAACATGAAATCCGCGGCACAATATTGCTAGCCGCTGAGGGTATTAATGGCACGGTTTCTGGCAGCCGCACCGCCATAGACAGTTTGTTAGCTTATTTAAAAACAGATCCACGCTTAGCCAATTTGGAACACAAAGAATCCTATTGCGAACATCAGCCTTTTTATCGCACCAAAGTAAAACTCAAAAAAGAAATTGTCACCCTGGGCGTACCTGACATTGACCCAAGTAAACATGTCGGAGAATATGTAACCGCAGATAAATGGAACGACTTAATTTCCGATCCTGAAGTAGTGGTTGTGGACACACGCAATCAATATGAAGTCGATATCGGTACCTTCGAAAACGCGATTGATCCGAAGATCACTAACTTTCGTGAATTTCCGGAATATGTCGCCAAGCATATGACCGACTTAAAGGATAAAAAAATTGCTATGTTTTGTACTGGCGGGATTCGTTGCGAAAAGTCTACGGCCTATTTATTACAGCAAGGCTTCAAACAAGTTTATCATCTGAAAGGCGGCATCTTAAAATATATCGAGGAAGTCCCACCAGAGCAAAGCTTATGGAAAGGAGAATGCTTTGTATTTGATGCACGCGTTGCGGTCAACCACGAATTAGCACAGGGACAATATGATCAATGTTTTGGCTGTCGTCACCCATTGTCGGCTGAAGATCGACAATCTGAGCAGTACAAACCAGGCGTACATTGCCCACATTGCTTCGATCGTTTAACTACTGATCAACGCGTTCGTTTTAGTGAACGCCATAAGCAAGTTCAACTTGCCAAGAAGCGTAATCAGCAGCACATAGGAATTAGCAACAAGGAGTAACAGCTTGCATGGCTGAGTTACCGGTTTTATACACGTTTATACGTTGTCCATACGCTATGCGCGCGCGTATGGCGTTAATTTATGCGGGAATCGAATTTGATGCGCGGGAAGTAGAACTCTCCAATAAGCCGCCCCAATTATTAAAAGTTTCGCCCAAAGGTACTGTTCCGGTATTAGTTTTCCCAGATGGTACCGTTTTAGAACAAAGTATGGATATTATTCGTTGGGCAGTACAACAACATGACCCGGATGGATGGACTTCCTATCCAGAAGATATAAGGGCACAAATTGATCATTTAATTTTAACTAACGATTCTATTTTTAAAGACAATTTGAATCACTATAAATACCCTACCCGCTATCCAAGCGATCCAAACAGCGCTGAATTTTATCGGCATGAATGCGAAAAGTTTATAAACTATTTAGAAGACTTATTGATGGGGCATGATTATCTATTTGGCAATACACCATCAATTGCAGATATAGCTTTGTTTCCGTTTGTCCGTCAATTCTCCATGGTTGACCCAGAGTGGTTTTTGGATGCCCCATATCAGCGCATTCAAGAATGGCTTTTTAAAATTAGTGATTCAAGAATATTTGAAATAGCTATGCAAAAGGTAATCTTATGGCACGAGTAAATAATTTACTTAAATTAGTCCCCTACAACAACCAAATATTACGCAAAGTTACTGAAGCAGTTGAATTCCCGCTGAACGATGAAACTAAACAATTAATTGCCGACATGATTTATTCTATTCAGCCGAAAAACCTACAAGCGGCTGGGGCACCATGGGACGCTGCAGTTGGCATGGCAGCTAATCAATGGGGCGTTAGCAAAAGAATTTTTTTATATTGCCCAACTGGTGATACAGTGGATGACTTAGAGGTAGTAATTAATCCTAGCTATGAGCCAATTCTTAATTCAGCGATTTTAGCCAACCCAGAGCCGCAACTGGAAGAAGATTGGGAAGGATGTTTTTCTGTTCCACTTTGTACAGGTCACATCAGAAGATACCTAAAGATCCGCGTTCAGTATCAAAACGAAGCTGGTGAAACTATTCAACGCGAACTAAGTGGCTGGGAAGCAAGAGTTTGGCAGCACGAAAATGATCATTTAGATGGTTTCTTGTATGACGATCCGCGGCATGGCAAATGCATCGAAAAAAAGGAATTCCCCTCAGTTGCTGCAGTAGATGAATTTTACGACGAAGTTAGAAAGAGTCGCAAGAAGAAGTAAGGAAATAACTTGAGCGGAATGATCCGTGGCATAGAATCGCAGCACGAACATGCGGCGCAAATGATCGCTCGCGATACGCGCCCTCTTGGCGTCCGTTTTGCTGAATTCTTGTGCAATCCAGTAGCTAATTTAACTATTTACTTTAGTGCCGTCATAATATTGTGGGTTTTTCCATACTGTGCCGATTTAGTATTACTCAGTTGTGGTTGCTTATGTATATTCTCTGTAACGCGTAAATACAATCTACCTTTCAAGCTGCCCAAATCATCGCATAAAATTGATTTTAACGAGGTTCCACCCGGAACTACTAAAGCAATCGAGGCGCAAGGAATTGCATTTATTGGCAATGACCGCAGCACCGGTGAAGAGTTGTGGTTTACCAATAGCGATATGCGTACTCACGTACTAATTTTTGGCTCAACTGGTAGCGGTAAAACTGAAGCACTAGTCTCGCTAGCGTACAACGCTTTAATTCAGGCTAGCGGTTTTATATACGTAGATGGTAAAGGCGATAATAGTTTATTTGCCAAGATATTTTCTATGGTACGTAAAATGGGTCGCGAAGATGATTTGCTCGCCATCAACTTTATGACTGGTGCACGCGATATTGTTGGTCCACAACCAAATAGATTATCTAACACCATGAATCCATTTTCTAATGGTTCTTCGAGTATGTTATCGCAGCTAGTTGTAAGCTTGATGGATGCGAGCAGTCAGGATGCAACTGGTGATATGTGGAAAGGCCGCGCGATAAATTTTGTCGAAAGCTTGATGAAAATCCTCACCGTGATGCGTGATGATGGGCATATATTGTTAGATGCAAATTCGATCCGTGATTATTTTATTTTAGAAAAACTTGAAACAATTGTAGTCAACAAACAATTCCCGATTGGCAACACTGGTATCTCTGTACCACTTGAAAAATATCCCCCCCAAGTATTAGATCCTCTACGTAACTATGTTTTAAACCTACCAGGTTACAACCCTGCTAAAAAAGGCAATCAATCTGGCGAAGTTATGGAGCAACACGGCTTCATTACTATGCAATTAACGCGGGTTTTCGGTTCCCTAGCGGATACTTATGGGCATATATTACGTACTAATTTAGCCGAAGTAGATTTAAAGGATGTGGTATTAAATCGGCGTATTCTAGTCGTGTTGTTACCTGCATTGGAAAAATCACCAGAAGAATTATCAAACCTAGGTAAAGTCATTATTGCTTCACTCAAGGCGATGATGGCCTCAGGCTTGGGTGATGCGATCGAAGGCGATTACCGCGATGTAATCATGCGCAAACCCACCAATTCTGAATCGCCGTTCCTATGTATTATGGACGAATATGGCTATTATGCTGTTAAGGGTTTTGCTATTGTTGCAGCGCAAGCACGTTCGCTTGGTTTCTCTGCAGTATTTGCCGGTCAAGATTTACCCGCATTTCAAAAAGCATCCAAAGAAGAAGCCGCTTCGATTGGCGCGAACTGTAACATTAAAATATGTATGAAATTAGAAGATCCGCAAGAAACTTGGGAGTTCTTTAATAAAGCTGCCGGTGAAACATATGTCACTAATGTTAGTAGTTTTCAAATGCATCCCAACAGTATGACTATGAACTACATGGATAGCCGCAACACCTCAGTTGATCGGCGTCAACGTATTGAATTATTAGATTTAAAGGATCAACGCGAAGGCGAAGCGCACATATTCTTTAAGTCTAAGATTGTGCGTGCAGAAATGTTTTATGCCAACCCGCGACCAATCAAAAAATTACGCGTCAATGTTTTGTTAAAAGTAGAGCCACCTCCAGTCAATCAACTTGAAGAATTAAATACTCGACTAAATCATTTCACTTCAATTTTTACTAATTTTAAATCTCCTTCACCGCAAGTAACCGTTAATGAAGATATCGCTATTTTATCGCATGCCTTTATGGAATCTTATGGTTTGCAACCATTTGAGCGTGGTATTTCCGCATTGATTGCTATTTTGGAACATGAAGTTGCAGCACATCATAATTTGGCACTCGAAATGGCACCGCCAGTGCGAGAAAACGGCATGTCAATTTTTACTCCAGTGCCTGTCACAGTTAAAATCGAAAAGATGATCGGTAAGGAAAATGTCAAAACTTTTAACACTCCTCTGGTTAGAGCTGAAACTCTGTTCAAAGATTTGATGAATATAGAACGTCTATCTGGCAACACTGAAGATAAATCAAAACAAGTCGCACGTGCCTTATATAACGATTTAGAGCAATGCACTAG
This sequence comes from uncultured Legionellaceae bacterium, assembly GCA_964409995.1. GTDB lineage: Bacteria > Pseudomonadota > Gammaproteobacteria > UBA6186 > Azoamicaceae > JAGVLG01. The sequence goes on from CAYPGU010000023.1 coordinate 14,284, forward strand.
CTTCCCCGGTAGCATCCAACCAAATGTTTTTACCACGAAAGAACAACTTCTGGCTGATGTAAATAAGGTCCTAATGCGTATGGGCGGCCAACCATACACACCACCAACTACAACACCAGATCCTTTTTTTGAATTACCTGAATTACCAGATTTACCTGATTTTAACGATTTATCCAACCTTGAGCAGAAGTTCTCTAATCTAGGCTTAGAGACGAACCTGGACAATTTGCCCAGCCTCGACAAACTCAGCGATGAAGACCTAAATAAATTAGAGAAACTTCTTGACAACGATATGGAACCACAAGATGACGGAGTTTGATCAATATTGCATGCGTGAGGCGCTAAATTTAGCTGCGCAAGCCGCCACACAAAATGAAGTCCCGGTTGGTGCGGTGATTACTCTCGATCAACAAATTATTGCACGTGGCGCCAACCAGCCGATCTCGCATAATGATCCTACAGCGCATGCTGAAATTGTTGCATTACGCGCAGCTGGTCAAGCTCTTAATAATTACCGCTTAATTAATACAACGATGTATGTAACACTCGAACCATGCGTAATGTGCGCTGGGGCTTTGTTGCACGCGCGGATCTCACGCCTGGTCTATGCAACCTCAGACCCGAAAACTGGCGCCATGGGCGGCGTCATACATCTCTACGATTTACATCACTGGAATCACTCCATTGCTTGCGAACATGGCTTAATGGCAGATGAAAGTGTTAAGTTACTACGCGAGTTTTTTCAGCAGCGCAGATAGAATGTTCTCCACAATATACTTGCATAGTCCTGTGGATAAGATGGTGAGAAGTTGTGAGAAGCTAGATATTACATGCCTTGCAGCCAAGTGTTCAAATTTTGAACAGTATTGAGATTCTTAGGTCAAATCGAGTTCTTCCAGGCGCGCAACTCAGAAAAAACGTCCGCTTCATTTATTAAATCCCGCCCACAATATTTCACTGCTGCAGCTCTAACTGCTGGCTGATCGGTACGTAGAAAGGGGTTGGTAGCTAATTCTAGCTCTAAGGTGGATGGTACAGTGGGTAAGTTATTTTGCCGCATTTGGATGGTATCAGTCTGGCGTTGCCGTAAAACTTTGTTATCTGGTTCCACTAGCATAGCGAAGCGCAAATTATTCTCTGTGTATTCATGCCCACAATACACTTTGGTCTTGGTTGATAAGTTTTTTAGCTTTTGAACTGATGTAAACATTTGTGCAACAGTACCCTCAAATATTTTGCCACAGCCGCCAGTAAACAAGGTATCACCACAAAATAATATTTCCTGATTGTAAAATGCTATGTGATCTAAAGTATGTCCAGGAATAGCCATTACGTTGAGCGTGAGATTTTGTTCTGTTAAATCAATCGGTATATTTAAATCAAGGTTATCGGTTTTTAGCACTGCCACATTATAACGTTCAGTTAAAGCTGTTATGCCTCCAGTATGATCCCAGTGATGATGAGTGACCAAAATTTTAGATAACTTTAGATTATTTGCTTCCAGATATTCAATTACTGGCGCAGCATCACCAGGATCAACCATAGCGACTTGTGTATTTTCAGTATTACAAATGGCCCAAATGTAGTTATCTTTGTGAGCAGGTATAGGGATGATTTTTAGCATTTACTTGCCGATAGTTCCCGGCTACTGCGACGCACCAAGGTACGTCTTGGCCGGAATGACGAAGAACTGTACAATTTATGGCTTGGCACTGTAAAACTCAGTTACCAGTTCAGAGACATTATCCACTATTTGCTGCGCTTCCGTGTCATTAATGTTTATCGACGGTAATAAACGTATTGTATTTAAATTTGTGATGTTAAAAATAATCCCTTTTTTCAGTGCCATCGGCAATATATCGCGACATTCACAATCTAGTTCAACTCCGATAAATAAGCCTTTGCCGCGTATATCTTTAACGTGTGGATTATTTTTCAGTGCGGCCTTGAGGCCATCGATAATTTTTTGTCCTTGTTTGGCAGCATTGTCTACAAAATGATTTTTGGATATTTCTTGCAGAGTAACTGCCGCAACCGCACAGCTCAATGGATTGCCACCAAAGGTTGAACCATGCGTACCTGGTTTATATAAGTCACAATATGGAGCACGAATGATACAAGCACCAATTGGCACACCATTCGCGAGACCTTTGGCCATCATAATTGCATCGGGCAAAATTTTATTGTGCTCGTAGCAAAAGAATTTACCAGTGCGCCCCATACCACTTTGTACTTCATCAACTAGCATCAGCGCTTGATATTTATCACACAACTCACGTACTTTGCTTATATAATCCGCCGCTGGTACTTTAACTCCACCTTCGCCCTGAATAGGTTCAACCAACACAGCGACGATTTCTTTGTCCAAGCGTAGGGCTTC
>CAYPGU010000024.1:0-16124 GCA_964409995.1 uncultured Legionellaceae bacterium
TCTTGGCAATAACCCCAGCTTCACTGCCGGCATTTTTTAACAATTCACGTGCTTCATTCAAATCGGCAGCATTGCGCGGAAAGGAAACAGCTACATAATCAGCACCGTGCTGCGAGGCAAAAATAATATCTTGTTTATCTTTTTCCGTTAAAGCTTCAGCCGATAAGCCTCCACCTTGTCGATTTAAGCCTTTATTATTCGATAGTTTACCGCCAAGTTGCACAATGCAATGAATCGCGTTACCGGTAATCTTTTCCACATCCATCACAATTCGACCATCATCTAATAACAAACGATCATTTACGTGCAGATCAGTGACTAAATTTTTATAATCTATCCCCACACGGATATTATCGCCAGCTTGATCGGGACAATCCGCATCTAAAATAAATTTATCGCCAGCTTTTAATTTAATTTCACCATCTTTAAAACGAGCAATACGAATTTTTGGTCCTTGCAAATCCACTAAAATACCAACTTCAGTTTTTAAGTCAGTAGCAACTTTGCGCACATTGTTGATAACTTCCAAATGGCGCTGGCTTGTGCCATGTGACATGTTAATCCGAACCAAATTTACTCCAGACAGAATTAATTCGCGCAATGTTTCTGGGCTTTCACTCGCAGGCCCGATGGTCGCGATTATTTTAGTTTGTCGTAACACGGTTTTTACTCTTTTGAATTAAAGTTGCAATACCCGGCAACTGTTTCCCTTCTATATATTCGAGGAAAGCACCACCACCAGTAGAGATATAAGAAATTTGTTTGGTTAAACCAAATTGATCAATCGCTGACAAAGTATCGCCACCACCTGCCACTGAAAAAGCAGAGCTCTCTGCAATAGCTTGAGCAATTTCACGTGTACCATTGGCAAACTTTGGATCTTCAAACATGCCTAAGGGACCATTCCATAAAATGGTCTTGGCATGTTTTATGTTGTCTTGAAACAATTTAATCGTCTGCGGTCCGATATCTAATATGCGGTCATTGTTGTTAATTGAACTTAAATCCTTAGCCGTTGCATCAGCAACAATCGCATCAACTGGCAATAAAATTTGACAATTGTACTGCTTGGCCATGATGAGCAATTTCTGTGCAAAGGCAATTTGATCTGGCTCAACTAAAGAGGAGCCGACTTCTATTCCTTGTGCAGCTAACACTGTATTAGCCATTGCACCACCAATAATCAAAGTATTCATTTGCGTTATTAAAGCGGTCAACACCGATAGCTTAGTAGAAACTTTGGCGCCTCCAATTACAGCAACCAAAGGGCGCTCTGGAGTTAGCATAATTTTATTAAGTGCAAGAACTTCATGTGTTAGCAATGGTCCACCCACTGCGATGGGAGCAAACTCCGCCACGCCAACTGTTGAGGCATGCGCACGATGCGCGCTGCCAAATGCATCCATGACAAACACATCACATAAAGCAGCCATTTTTTGCGCTAATTGTGGCGAATTGTCTGTTTCTCCAGGCAAAAAACGCACATTTTCAAATAAAACCAAATTATCTTGCTTGCTTGGGGCCTCTTCGAACCAGTTGCTAATAAATTTTACAGGGCAATTCAAAAGTTGCTGTAAATGCCTAGCAATCGGATACAATGAATATTGAACATCCCACTCGCCAGCAGTCGGACGTCCAAGGTGTGACATCAACATTACTTGGGCATTCGCTGCGAGCGCTTGTTTGATCCCTGGCAATGCGGCTTGAATACGCAAATCGTTTTCTATGCTCCCATCGCGGATTGGAACATTAAAATCTTCACGAATAAGCACGCGTTTATTCGTAATGTTTAATGTATCCAAAGTCATGAATGGTACGGACATATTATGCTCGCATTAATGCTAGAGTGGTATCAATCATTCGATTAGAAAAACCCCATTCATTATCATACCAAGCTAACACTTTAACCAAATCACCAATAACTTTGGTTTGCGTTACATCAAAGATGCTTGAAGCAGGATTATGATTAAAATCGATGGAAACTAAGGGTAATTTATTAACGGCAGCGATGGCTGCAAATTTATTGACTGCTGCATCGGTTAGTATCGCATTTACTTCATCGACAGTTGTAACACGTTTGGCTTTAATGCTTAAATCAACCACTGACACATTTAAGGTTGGCACTCGCATTGCAAAGCCATCTAATTTTTTATCTAGCTCTGGTAAAACTAATCCAATAGCCGCGGCCGCACCAGTTTTAGTTGGAATCATTGAATGCGTAGCAGATCGAGCTCGATGTAAATCACTATGATATACATCGACCAAAACTTGATCATTGGTATAAGCATGTATTGTTGTCATTAAACCTCTTTCAATACCAATTGTATCATTTAATGCTTTAGCTAGCGGCGCCAAACAATTAGTCGTACAAGAAGCATTAGAAACAATTTTGTGTTCCTTGGTCAAAGTATTGTGATTAACACCGTATACAATAGTTGCATCTATATCAGTGCCAGCTGGCGCAGAGATTAAAACTTTTTTTGCACCAGCATTCAAATGCGCTTGCGCCTTTTCACGACTAGCAAACAAGCCTGTACATTCCAGCACCACGTCCACACCAAGCTTGCTCCAAGGTAATTTGTTAGGGTCGCGTTCTTTTAAAACTAAGATTTTATGTCCATTAATAATTAAATCTTCACCCTCAGTATTTACATCTGCAGCAAAAATTCCATGTGTTGTGTCGTATTTAGTTAAATGGGCATTCGCGTATGTATCGCCTAAATCATTAATTGCTACAATATTAATGTCTTTATCACGTTTAGATTCATACAAAGCGCGCAAAATATTCCGTCCAATCCGACCATAACCATTTATTGCTACAGTAATAGACATGCTTATTCCCCGTGTAAGATTAAACTTTGTTGGACTGCACTGACTACCGCGTTTACTGTAATTCCAAGGGCAGTATAAACGTCGGTCGTTGGCGCTGATTCACCATAACGATTCAAACCAATTATTTTGCCGCGTGGCCCTATAAATTGGTACCAAAATTCGCGTGAGCCTGCTTCAACTACTACCCTAGCTTGCACAGTTTCCGGCAATACTTCAGAGCGATAAGTAGCATCCTGCTGTAAAAACACATCCACACTTGGCATGGAAACAACGCGAATCTTAACGCCTTGCCGCGTTAATTGATCCGCAGCAGCCACAGCAATTTCTAATTCAGAGCCTGTTGCAATAATAATTGCATCAGGAAAATCTGCACAGTCTTGCAGCACATAGCCACCGCGTTTGATTTGTTCCAACATTTGTTCCGCGCGTGAGTACGCTGGCAAATTTTGACGCGAGGTAACGATGCAAGTTGGTCCATGTTGACGCTCAATAGCTGCTTGCCACGCAACCACTGTTTCCACTGCATCACATGGTCGCCATACTGAAACATTAGGCGTGATCCGTAACATAGTCAAATGTTCAATTGGCTGATGCGTGGGGCCATCTTCACCAAGCCCTATCGAATCATGCGAAAAAACATAAATTACCTGCTGCTTCATAATTGCACTCATGCGAATAGCATTGCGCGCATAATCAGCAAAGGTTAGAAATGTGCCGCCATACTGAATAAACACACCATGCAAAGCTAGGCCATTCATAATCGTAGCCATGCCAAATTCACGCACGCCATAATTAATATAATTACCATGCAGTTGGTTAGGTAATACTGCTTTGAATTGTTTATGTGTAGTGAGATTTGAGCAAGATAAGTCTGCAGATCCACCAATTAACTCTGGTAAATACTTTGTAATAGTATCCAAGACATTTTGCGAGGCTTTTCTACTTGCTATCTCTGGCATTGTCGTTTGTGTAGTGTGCAATAACTCATTAATCTTGCTTGACCAATCTTTTGGTAATTGATGCAATAAACGACGTTGCAAATCTTGGGCTAATTCTGGGTATGCTGCTTCATATGCATCCCATTGCTGCTGCCATGCAGATTCAAAAGCTTGCCCACTATCTCTAGCATCCCAGGCTTGATAAATTTCAGCCGGGATTTCAAATGCTTTATGCGACCATTTTAAATTGGTACGTGTCTGTTCTATTTCGCTACCACCCAACGGTGCACCATGTGTTTTTGCTGTTCCGGCAATATTAGGTGAACCAAATCCAATTTTGGTTTTGCAGCAAATTAAAGTTGGTTTGTTTTGTGCACGGGCAGTAACGAAAGCCTGCGCTATAGCTTTAGCATCATGTCCGTCTACATCAGCAATTACATTCCACCCATATGCTTTGAATCTTTGCGGCGTATCATCTAACCACCAATTTGCAACATCGCCATCAATAGAAATACCGTTGTCATCCCAAATTACAATTAATTTGCTAATTCCTAATGTTCCAGCTAATGAGGCAACTTCGTGTGACAATCCTTCCATTAAGCAGCCATCACCGACAAAACAATAGGTGTAGTGATCAATAATTTTGTAACCGTCGCGATTAAATTCATGCGCCAATAAATTTTCAGCTAAAGCCATGCCCACCGCACAACCTAATCCTTGCGCCAGTGGTCCAGTCGTGACTTCAACCCCTGGAGTGATTCCGACCTCTGGATGGCCAGGGGTACGCGAATGTAATTGACGGAAGTTTTTTAAATCTTCAATAGTTAGGTCATAACCACTTAGATGTAACAAGCTGTACAACAACATCGAACCGTGGCCGTTCGAGAGTACAAAGCGATCTCGATTTAGCCAATGTGGATTAGCTGGATTGTGACGCAGAAAATCATTCCATAAAACCTCAGCAATATCTGCCATTCCCATTGGCATACCCGGATGACCGGAATTTGCTTGTTGCACCGCATCGATACTTAAAAAACGAATTGCATTGGCAAGTTCAAGACGCGTAGACATGAATACCTCAATAATCTTACTAACTTAATTGTTGATTGGCCACTTTTGGCATAGATTCTGAAGTGTACCAAAAAGCGAATAGCTAGTATAATGGCGAATGCAAAAAATCTGGTTTAGTATTCTCTGGAAAATTCTCTCCTGCGCTTGCTTCGCAGGCATAAACGTATTGGTTCGTTATTTGTCAGGCGGCTCGCCTTTGCCTCTAGCTAAGCCGCTGCCAATTTATAGCATCATGTTTTTTCAGAATATCATCGGTATGATGATCCTTTCGTACTGGTTACACAAAAATGGCCAGCTTAAAATGGACCTTTTTCGCACCTCCACACCATGGCGCCACACAGCGCGAGTAGTTACAGCCGCACTGGGGATAGGCTTATGGTATTTGAGTTTGCGGTATATTCCAGTGACCCAAGTGGTGGCTTTGAGCTTTGTAGCACCAATTATTACTACCGTAGCCGCTATCCTGTTTTTAAAAGAAAATTTCAATCTACCGCGCCAAATTGCAGTTTTACTGAGCATTATTGGCGGATTTTTAATTTCTAGACCTGATCTAGCAATTTTAAACATTCATGAGTTCAGTTGGTATTTAATCCTCCCTTTAATCGCTGCGCTAGTTTTTTCCTTAGACAAGATATTAACTCGACAACTGCTAGAAATTAAACAAAACCCTCTAGTCCTTGCCTGGTATTTATTAGCTTTTATTGCACCACTGTGCCTGATTCCTGCAGCGTATTATGGTTGGGTGATGCCAGATAACACACATTGGCCTTGGCTATTTTTGCTGGGCGCGCTTGGGGCCTTAGCTCACTATACCTTTAATAAAGCTTATGCTTTAGCTGAGGTTACTTTCTTGCTGCCATTTGGCGCGGCCAAAATTATATTATGTGCTTGCATAAGTTACGCGGCTTTTTTTGAAATACCTCGCACTTTAGATATGTGGTTGGGAATTAGTGTTGTTACATTTAGCACTATGATACTAGGGATTGATCTGCGTAGATTACGCAGCATCAGCTATACTTGGTTGAATAATGGATTTTTAAGACATAGGTACGCTAAGAAATGAACCCCGAATATGTTTTTACTTCTGAATCCGTTTCGGAAGGACATCCGGACAAAATCGCCGACCAAATCTCTGATGTAATTTTAGATAATATATTAAGCCAAGATCCAAAAGCTCGAGTTGCATGTGACACTTATGTGAAGACTGGTTTTGTTTTAGTTGGCGGTGAAATAACTACCAAAGCAAAAATTGATGTTGAAGCATTAGTGCGCAAAACCATCAATGAAATTGGTTATACGCATTCTGATATGGGTTTTGATGGTGATTCATGTGGCGTCTTAACTGCACTGGGGCAACAATCTTCAGACATAGCACTTGGTATAGATCACAAAAATCCTCAACAGCAAGGTGCTGGCGATCAAGGTATTATGTTTGGCTTTGCTTGCAATGAAACAAAAGAACTTATGCCAGCGCCAATCCATTACGCGCATAAATTGGTCAAACGTCAAGCAGAACTGCGAAAAAATGGTTCTTTACCATGGCTACGACCTGATGCAAAAAGCCAAATCACTCTGCGTTATCAAGGGTTTAAACCTATAGCTGTTGATTGCGTTGTACTATCAACACAACATGAACCAAATATCACTCATGCAACTATCGTTGACGCAGTAAGAGAATCAATAATAAAACCAGTACTCCCTGCAGAGTGGTTAAATGAAAATACTAAATATTATATTAACCCAACTGGACGCTTTGTAATTGGCGGCCCGATGGGGGACTGTGGTTTAACCGGGCGCAAGATAATTGTTGATAGCTATGGTGGCACAGCACATCATGGCGGCGGCTCTTTCTCAGGTAAAGATCCTTCAAAGGTTGATCGTTCCGCTGCATATGCTTGCAGATACGTTGCGAAAAATATTGTTGCAGCTGGTTTGGCCGATCGTTGCGAAGTACAAGTAGCTTATGCAATCGGTATTGCAGAACCAACCTCAATATTTATTAATACCTTTGGCACAGGCAAAGTACCCGATGAAAAGATTGCCCAAGTTATACCTCAAATATTTGATTTGCGACCATATGGTATTATTAGCCAATTAGATTTGTTGCGCCCAATTTATAGCAAAACCGCGGCTTATGGGCATTTTGGACGCGAAGAGCCAGAATTTACCTGGGAACGTACCGACAAGATTGCTAAACTACAAAAAGAATTGGGTGTGTAGTTAAATGCGTAAACATCGCTTTTTTTGTCATACACAAATACCTTTAAATAGCACGCTAGAATTAGATCAAGAAATCAGTCATCAGATAGCACGTGTTTTGCGTCTAGAACCTACAGATGTGATTTATTTGTTTAATAATAGTGGTTATGAATATACTGCACAGATTGAAAGTATAAATAAAAAATCTACTACCGTTAAAATAATTTCTACAACTCCTGATACGCAAGAATCTAAATTAAAGATTCACTTAGCCCAAGTAGTTGGCAAAGGCGAAAAAATGGACTTAGTAATTCAAAAAGCAACTGAACTCGGCGTATCTTCAATTACCCCTTTATATTCAATTCGATCCGTGAGCAAAAATATCGCGGCTAAAACTGAAAATAAATTGGAACATTGGCAGCGCGTTGCCGCTGCTGCTGCATGCCAATGTTGGCGTAATTTGGTACCAGAAATTAATCTTTCCCAAGATTTAGCCGCATGGTTAAATCAACCTAATAATGATCAAAAGATTATCCTAGCTCCAGATTCTAATGCGCAACGGATCCGAGATTTAAAACCACAAGATAATCTAACTTTATTGATCGGACCAGAGGGTGGTTTTGATGATGTCGAGATTGCTCTTGCTTTGCAACATGGATTTAATAAAATCAATTTAGGACCAAGAATATTACGCACAGAAACAGCCGGTATAGCTGCTATTGCGATCTTACAAGCAATGTTTGGGGATATTTAAGACATATGCAGAATAATTTAGTCTTAGGTTTTGATTTTGGCATGAAATATATTGGCGTAGCTACAGGACAAACCGTAACTAATACTGCAAATGCATTAACAACTTTACGTGCTATCGATGGAATTCCTGATTGGCAAGAGATTGCAAACTTGATCACCGAGTGGCGGCCAAATATTTTATTAGTTGGAATACCTTTAAATATGGATGATTCCGAACAACAATTAACTAAATGTGCGCAGAAGTTTGCCAATCGATTACGCCACAAGTATAACCTACCAGTCGAGTTGGTCGATGAGCGCTTAAGCACCTGGGAAGCCAAGCAAAACATAAAAGTAGAGCAACGTAACACCTCCCGCACCAAACAACTAGACGCGATTAACGCCGAATCTGCTGCTATACTGGTCAACCAATGGCTTGTTAGCCGCGCAGCTAAGTAATTTGAACTGTATATTTCTATTTCTTAGTCAAAGCACTCCCAAAAAACTTTACATTAAGCCAATTTCCTGTAGAATTTTCACTATGAATAAAGCAACCGTACATCCATATTTAATCGCCAGATTAAGAGCAGTGCAGAATGCATTTACGCAACCTGTATTAAGGCCGGCTTTTTCTGCTAATATTGCGCAGAACATTGCAGTTGCACCCAAAAAAGCAAATAACTGGAATGATATAGTTAAGAAAGAAGATGAAGAAGGCGAAGGCGGCACAGGCGGACGCGGTACCATCAAAGGTCTGCGGCAAAAAGATTCCGATAACCTCAAGAACGCGATGCGTAAATTATCTAGAAAATAAGTTTAGTCTAACGGTAAACTGAACCTAAACGCAGCTCCTCCATCAGTTCGATTTTCTGCCCAAATTTTTCCACCATGCGCCTCAATAATTATTTTACAAATCGCTAAGCCTAAACCCAAACCTCGTTCTGAAGTTATCGACCGCCCACGATAAAATTTATCAAATAAGCGATTTACTTCATCAGCAGCAATACCCGGCCCATGATCTTCTATGCTTACGATAACATTTCGATCCCCCAGTGCAGCAAAAATTTCTATTGATTTATCTGCCGGAGCGAATTTAATCGAATTATCTAATAAATTAAGTAATACACCCTCGAGTAAAATTCGATCAAAAGGAACATTTGGAATATCGGCAGGTATTTTAATATAAACTGGGGTCTTGCCCAATTTCTCACGCGATGCACGCAGTACTTTAGTAATTAAATCTTTTAGTGACCCTGGCTCTATTTGTAATTCAATAGATTTACCTTCCAAATAAGTAATCTGCAATAAATTATTAATCAATCTGCTAAGTTGTTCACTCTCCGTATATACGATTTGCCCAAGAGCTACTACGCGCTCTGCTGATAATTCATCTGCTAATTGCATTTGCGTACTAGCAGCTAACATAATTGCCGCTAGCGGTGCGCGCAAGTCCTGTGAAACAGCCTGCAGCAATGCGCTGCGTGTTTGATCAATTTCTTGCTCTAATTCTGATTGCTTATTCTGTTCCTGCATTCGATCTACTTCAATAGTTAAGGCAAGCTGATTAGCACAAGTCTCTAAAAAGTGAATTTGGTCTGGCGTGAACAGATTGTCTGGTTTTTTTGGTTTAATGCGTAGAACACCCATCGTTCCTTGCGACGCTAATAATGGAACATACATCGCTTCAGAAAATGGTAATGTGTCCGTACCAAAACCAGCCATTTGCCCTAAATCAAAAACCCATTGCGCAACACTTAATTCTTTGTCATCTAAGACTTGTTCGGTGCCAACTTTTACAATAACCGTAAGTTGCTGTTTATCCGGCATGAGCGCCATCACTTCACAATTAAAAAAATTGGCAATATAGGTTGCACCAATCTCCAATAATTTATTTACCCCACGGGCACTGGCTAATTGACGACTTAATTTATGCGAGGCAGTAGCTTGTTGCTCTGACAATCGAGCCGACTCCGCTTGCCTGCGGGTCAGAATGGTAAGATGACTAATTACTTGAGTTAATAAAATCATCAAAATTAATGTCGACAGATATTCAAAGTTTGTAATCGAAAAACTAAATAGATTTGGGAAGAAAAACCAACCATAAGCTAAAACACTAAGCACTGAGGCAAGGATTGAGGGGCCAATTCGACCAAATAATGAAACAATTGTCACAGCAACTAGATATACCAGAATTAAATTGCGTGGACTTACAAAATGAAATAAAAGAAAATTTGTAAATGTTGCAGCCGCAACAATACCAACTGAAATCAAATAGACATGATTGGCGAAAAATGATTCCTTGATGTTAACTTTGTCGGCATCAACAATATCACTAGCATTCCCAGTGGTAATATATACGTTTATTTCTTTACTGTTACGTACTATTTCATCAGCTAATTGTCTAAAAATAAAATCGCGCCATCTAGATCTGATATGTTTCCATACCATAATCAAGGTTATATTTTGTTCGCGAGCATAATTCATAATTTCGCTCACCAAATCAAATCCAGATAAAATCTTGGTTTCAGCACCTAATTTTTCTGCCACACGTAAATTTTTAATTGCATTGTTACGATTTTCGCTATTTGCCTGCATGCGTGGTGACTCTACATACACTGCAGTCCATGTTGCCTGCAAAGTAGTTGCTAATCTACAGGCAGAGCGAATTAGCTTTAATGATTCTGGGCCTGGGCCCACGCAAACTAAAATATTTTCATTACTTGACCAAATGTGTTTTATACCTTGCCCTTGTCGATATAATAATACCTGGGCGCCTACACGGGCTGCTGTCACGCGTAAAGCCAATTCACGCAACGCTATCAAATTTCCTTTACGAAAAAACTTATCTTTGGCTAATGCTGCTTGCGTTGGATAGTAAACCTTACCGGCTTCTAAGCGTTTCAATAGATCTTCGGGCGGTAAATCTACCAGCTCGATCGTATCGGCAAGTTCAATCATAGAATCAGGTACAGTTTCCTTGATCGGCGCGTGAATAATGCTAGAAACATCGTCATTCAAACTTTCAATATGTTGCACGTTTAAAGTTGTATAAACGTCAATACCGCGGTCTAATAATTCCTTAATATCCTGCCAGCGTTTAGCATGTCGCAGACCGGTAACATTAGAATGTGCCATTTCATCCATTAGAATTAAGCCTGGATTTCGCTTTAACGCACTATCTAAGTCAAATTCTTCTAAGATACGATCTTTATAATTTATGATTTGTTTGGGTAATATTTCTATCCCTTTTAATAATTCTTCTATGTCCGTGCGCCCATGTGATTCCACTACACCAACTACAACGTCTAAACCATCTTTGCGCTTTAAGCTGGCATCTTGTAGCATGGTATATGTTTTACCTACGCCAGGAGCTGCGCCCAAGTAAATTTTTAGTTTTCCACGTCGCGCTTGACGTTCTTCTTCTTGAACACGCTTTAACAATTTTTCAGGATCTAAGCGATCTTCACTCATTGCGCATCCTTTTTAGTATTTACAGCTGAGTCCAGGGCCAAGTTTAACTCCAAAACATTAACATGCTCAGTACCAAAAATATTTAAAAGAGTGCCCTTTTGCAGCTTACGAATCAAATCCACAATTTGCCTCTCTGGTAGATTACGCGCTTTAGATATTCTTGATACTTGGAATAAAGCTGCTTCGACACTAATATCTGGATCTAGACCGCTTCCTGAAGACAACACCAAGTCAATAGGCACCTTTTCTTTAGTTTGATTAATATTTTGCAATTCAAGGATCCGTTGCTGTACAGTATTCAAATATTTTGGATTAGATGGTCCCATATTTGATCCGCTAGAATACGCGCCATTGTATGGCGTGTCCGGAGTAGTCGATGGACGTCCAGCAAAATACCGAGCAGAAGCAAAGTTTTGTCCAATTAATTTGGAACCAATAACTTTTTGGTCTTGCAGTAACAAACTTCCGTTGGACTGCGTTGGGAACAATATCTGCGCTAATAATGTAATAAATCCAGGATAAAGCAAACCGGTGAGAACCGAGAGCAGAAGCAGCATTATTACAGAAACTTTTAACGGCTTTATAACTATTGCTAAACTAAACATTTAAAATCCTATTGCCACTAACATTAGATCAATAACTTTTATCCCTATAAATGGCACGATTATTCCACCTAAGCCATAAATCATTATATTGTTACGCAAAAGTTTTTGCGCCGAAACATGGCTATATTTAACGCCGTGTAATGCCAAAGGAATCAAGATTACAATTATAAGTGCATTAAAAATCACTGCAGAAAGAACAGCAGTATGCGGTGTTGCTAAATGCATTACATTTAACTGTTCAAGTGCCGGGTACGTTGACGAGAATGCCGCTGGCAAGATGGCAAAATTCTTCGATACATCATTAGCCAAACTAAAGGTTGTTAAAGCACCGCGTGTCATCAATAGTTGCTTACCGATTTCAACTACTTCAATTAATTTAGTAGGGTTAGAATCCAAATCAACCATATTTCCAGCTTCTTTAGCAGCTTGCGTACCACTGTTCATCGCTACCGCAACATCTGCTTGAGCTAAAGCTGGTGAATCATTAGTCCCATCGCCGGTCATAGCGACTAAATGACCATCTGCTTGTAAACGCCGAATAAGTTCTAACTTATCTTCTGGTAGTGCATCAGCTAAAAAATCATCTACTCCAGCTTCCGCGGCTACTGCAGCTGCAGTTAGTTGATTGTCGCCGGTTACCATAATTGTTTTTATTCCCATGCGGCGCAACTGAGAAAATCTTTCGCGAATGCCACCTTTTATTATATCTTTTAACTGGATTACACCAAGAACCTTATTCCCTTCCGCCACCAACAAGGCAGTTCCACCTTTGCGTGAAATATTTTCTACTACTTGCTGCACTGCTTCTGGGTAAGTACCAGCTAACTGCTTTATATAAGCTTCAATCGCAGAAGCAGCTCCCTTTCTAATTTGCCGGCCAGGTAGGTTGGCACCACTCATGCGTGTTTGCGCTGTAAATGGAATAAATGTCGCGCCTATTTCAGAAATTTCTCGGCCACGTAACCCATACTTTTCTTTGGCCAAAATAACAATGCTTCGCCCTTCTGGAGTCTCATCAGATAAGGATGCTAATTGAGAAGCGTCTGCCAATTCATGAATAGTAACGCCAGGGGCAGGGATAAATTCTGTAGCATGTCTATTCCCTAAGGTTATAGTGCCTGTTTTATCCAAAATTAAAGTATCAATATCGCCCGCTGTTTCTACTACTTTGGGCGACATGGCAATAATATTTGCTTGAATCATTCGATCCATCCCTGCAATCGCAATTGCAGAGAGTAATCCGCCAATAGTGGTAGGCGCCAAGCAGACAAATAGGGCCACTAATATAGTAATTGTAACTACACTGCCGTTACCGGTCGCTTTAACACTGTATATAGAAAATGGCAATAATGTAGCACATACCACCAGGAAAACAGCGCTTAAACCAGAAAGCAACAAGACTAGAGATAGTTCGGTTGGTGTCTTTTTGCGGCGTGCACCCTCAACCAAAGCAATCATTTTATCCAAAAACGTTTCACCTGGATTAGAAGTAATACGAACAATTAACCAGTCCGAGATCAACTGAGTACCACCGGTTACGCTATTTCGATCACCACCGCTTTCACGAATTACCGGCGCACTCTCCCCAGTTACGGCACTTTCATTGACTGAAGCTATACCTTCTACGACTGTACCATCACTTGGTACAAAATCTCCTGCTTCAATTAAAACATAATCATTGACGCGCAAACTATTTGCTTGCACTAAGGTGATTTTACTCTCCTTGTTAGCTTTGGCTAATTTTTTAGCTAATATTTCGCGCCGGGACTTACGCAGATTTTGTTACTGCGCCTTACCACGTCCTTCTGCAATCGCTTCGGCGAAATTTGCCGAAATTATAGTAAACCATAGCCACAATGTTATCGCAAAAACAAAGATCGTTCTTTCTTCGCCAAAGCCGGAAACAATATGAAAATACAATCCAGTGGTTATAACTGCACCGATGTAAACCGGAAACATTACCGGATTACGAATTTGTTGCAGCGGAGATAATTTGGTGAATGAGCTAATAATTGCTGATTTCAAAATACCAGTTGAGATTAGAGAGCTGATTAGTGTTTTAACCGCCATAGTTTTCCCAAATTATCAAATGTTCAACTATTGGGCCTAATGCCATAGCTGGTAGATAGGATAAGCCACCGATTATAACAATGATGCCAACCAAGAAAATAGCAAATAACAAATTATGTGTAGTCAAAGTACCGTTGCTGGCAGGTAATACTCTTTTACGCACCAGTGAACCGGCAATAGCTAAACAAGGAAGTGCTACCCAATAGCGCCCCATTAGTATTGAGATCGCTCCCGCAATATTATAGAAATCTGTATTTGAATTAAGACCAGCAAACGCACTACCATTGTTATTGCGCATCGAAGTAAATGCATACAATATTTCAGATAAACCATGTGCGCCTGGATTGGCTATAGAGCTGGTTCCCATAGTCGTGACACTGGCAAAGGCGGCAAATAATAAAACTACTAATGGCATTATTAGAACAATCAAAGCCACTAATTTCATATCATATGGATCAATTTTTTTCCCTAAATATTCTGGCGTTCTACCGACCATCAACCCAGAAATAAAAACGTTAATAATAACCATTAACAACATGCCATACAGTCCACTTCCAACACCACCAAAGATAATTTCCCCAATATGCATAAGCACTAACATCACCATACCGCCTAAGGGCATAAATGAATCATGCATTGAATTTACTGAACCGTTTCCTGTTGCTGTAGTGGCTGTTGCCCATAACGCAGAACTTGCTGCACCAATTCGCACTTCTTTGCCTTCCATATTGACTAAGTTTCCAGTTACATGCATTGCATTAATTTCTGGATTACCAGTTAACTCGCCAGACATAGTGAACAGCGCACAAGGTATGAACATCAACAACATAGCCACTAATAAGATCCAGCCTTGACGACGATCATTTACCATAACTCCAAATACATAACACAATGCTGCCGGGATCAAAATTATACAAAGCATTAAAGTTAAATTTGTTACAGCATTTGGATTTTCAAAAGGATGCGCAGCATTTACATTGAAAAATCCACCACCCATACTACTTAATTGACGAATTGAAACTAATGAAGCAACAGGGCCCATTGGGATCGTTTGTATAACATCAGGGCTTTCTAAAGTTGCAGTCTTAAAATTTGGCGCAAAATTTTGGATCACTCCCTGTGAAACAAGAAATAGTGCCAACACAATTGCAAGAGGAAGCATAATATATAATACACCTCTGACCAGATCAGACCAAAAATTACCTAAATTTGTTGTTTCATAGCGCGCTAAGCCGCGAATAAAGGCTACTAAAACAGCCATCCCAACGGCTGCCGAAATAAAGCCATGCACTGTTAATACCAACATCTGGCTGCAATAACTCAAAGTTACTTCTCCCGCGTATGATTGCCACCCGGTATTGGAAACCATGCTAGTTGCAACATTCAGAGCCAGATATTCTGGTACTGCAGGTAAATTTTGTGGATTAAGCGGCAGTATTGCCTGTATTCTTTGCAAAATATATGCTGAGATTACTGAGACAAAACTAAACCATAAGAAAGCTACGGCGTATTGCTTCCAGTCCATGCCTTGTTCTGGATCAACTCCACAACAACGATAAATTAAATTTTCTAGCGGGCGCAATGCTGTATTCAAACCACAAGGTTGGCCGGCAAATACTTTCGCCATGTACCAACCCAAAGGTTTAACTAGGGCAAGAATAATAGCCAAATATAAAAGCAGTTGATAAATCGCAGCTTGAGTCATGCCTTCCTTTCTAACCTTCAGAACAAGTCTGGTTTAAACAAGGCAATTAGTAAGTAAACTAATAAGAGTGTGATTACTATGCCACAAATCAAATACACGATCATAATTAATTCCGTGATAATACATCAAAAAATATAAGTAGCCCGTAGGTTAAGGCAAAAAACCCAACCGTAGCGGTAATTACTAACAAATCCGTCATATTTTTTCCTTGCATATCCTTGTATATAGAATAGTAGATGTATGTCCTATCCGCCCATATTTATAAACTCTTAGATTTATGTTAAGATGCGTACATAAATTTAATTGAGAAAAATCATGCGTTGTTCGGCATATTGCACTGCGACTAGTTTCGACATGACTGGGTTATTTGATTACCTAAAATCCCATTATGAAGCACGGCGAATTCGTGAAGTGCTTGCTATTACCGTTCCATGCGAAAACCAACAGGAAGGCCAGGTATTTATATTTAGCGATGACAACAGTTTGCGACTTTCTTTCGTC
>CAYPGU010000025.1:0-15897 GCA_964409995.1 uncultured Legionellaceae bacterium
CTGGCTTATATTAAAACGAGCGCTTAGAAATGACCTGTGTGTGGCAATTAATTTTTGGCATTTAATATATGTGAAACATAGTTGCATTGTATGTTGGATTATAATAGCCAAAATACAACAGCTAAAACCCGTTGTGATCAGTAGTTCAATTAAATTAAACGCTGAATTATGAACAGTTAATTTGTTCTTCATATTGATTATTGTCTAGTAAATTTTGCTGCATATTCATGTGTGCTTTTATTAAACAATGGCTTAGATTGGCTATTGCGCCTAGGTTGGCAACACAAATGACGCTAAAAATACTTAAACAAAAGAGTATTTCGATCCAGGAGCTACCTAGTTGCTGTTTAATTTTCGGCATAGAAGCAAAATAAACCAAAATATTCTGTTCTACTATCGCTAACTTTGTTAGTTTGCTTTTAATTAGCGATTTCCATGGCGCATGCTATTCTAATCTGATACCAGGGATGTTTTTTGTAAGGGAGTACAAATGATTACCCGTAACTATATTCTAGCCGTCATCGTTGCTTTCGCGGTGATCGTTGGCTTAGATTATTTAGTTCATAGTCTTATGTTAGCTGATTTGTACGAACGTACTGCGGTATTGTGGCGCTCGCCTGATACAACGCAACTCTGGGTCATGTTTTTAAGCCAATTTTTGTTTAGCTGTGTTTTTGTATTCATTTTTACCTGTAATTATGAAAATCGTGGTTTGGCGGAAGGGCTTCGATTTGGGTTGTATATCGGATTGTTGATGGCTTCCTTTGATCTTGGCAGTTATTGCTACCTACCAGTACCCTTTGTTTTAACTGCGTGCTGGATGCTGTCCAGTGTAGTTAAATGCTTATGTGCCGGTCTAGTTACTGCTGGAATTTATCGTACGCGCTAATGCTATAAATTAATATTGGTCATAGCATTTGAGTATTTGTTAATCTATTAATACAATGTAAGTAAGAACCTCGAATCGGCAAATAAAATAATGTATCGAATCATGATAGCACGTCTTTTAGTAACGTTGGCAAGCGCTTTGCTCTCCACATGCGCAATGGCCGAAGACTATCCTGATCCACTCGAAGGTCTAAATAAAGAATTATATCGATTGACCAAATTTGGTGACAGCTTGTTCATTAAACCAGCTGCTGTCACATATGAAAAAATTGTACCACCACCAGCTCGTTACTCTATTCGTAATTTTTTTAATAACATGAATGATTTTTCAGTTTTAGCTAATGATTTATTATTAGGTAAAATTCGTCAAGCTGCGAGTGATACCTTACGCATTGCAGTAAACTCAACTTTCGGAATTTTTGGTTTATTTGATATTGCTAGCGAAGTTGGTTTGCCGCGCCATAATGAAGATCTAGGCAAAACTTTTTATCATTGGGGCTGGAAAGAATCTAGCTTCTTGGTAATTCCATTTTTCGGCCCAAGCACCATCCGCGATGCTTGGGGTTTACTAGGTGATTTATTATTAACACCGCCACAATATTTCCAACCGGATTGGCGTAACCGTTATTATGCTTTAGAATATATCGATCGTCGCAGTGACTTCTCTGAAATCGAAGGCATTGCCGGTGTTGCTGGTGTAAATTACTATAACCTAGTGCGCAGCTCTTATTTCCAACATCGCTACTTTGAGTTGACCGATGGTAAAGTGATGCCGAAAGCAGAGCAACAACAATCAGTAGATCTCGGTGAGCCGCCGGCTTAGTTTTAAAATTATTACAATAAATTGGCCGTCAACATTACCCACAATCTTCTAGTTCTTGGTGCTGCATTGTTTTGCGGATTGTACTTAGCAAAAGTAAAGTTTAAATCAACTTGTGTGTTTAATTTGAAATAGATTGTGAAATCTATTTCCTGCCCAGCTGATCTAGCCCCTGGTCCTGTATCAAAACGGAAGTAGTGGTAAATAATCGCAGCAGTAATATCCGTGTTGGATGCACTCAGAGTTAAATATGCATCTTGTAAACCACGTGATGGTGTGCTGGAAAACACTTGCGCCAAACCGTTAAAATTATCCACGCTGCCTAAAGGTGTGACAAACATTTTATTCGGGCTGCCCGAGTTACCTTGTAGGCGTTCGAAACCGGCAATACCAGTGAAATAATCTATAGTTTTACTAATCTTAATATCCGTATAATATGCAACATAGCGGTACGGATTGCCAAAATGCGCTTGTTGGCGTGCGACTTCTATAGCATAGCCATAACCATCAGTTTCCTTCAAATCTGAAGGGGAAGAAAAGCGCAGACCAAAAGTAGTATTCGAATTTAGTGCTAATGATTCATCTTTATTGAAATATACATAACCAGCAAAAATACCGTATTTGGAACCAGACCAATCGAGATTAATTAAGGTGGTATCTAGTTTGCGTCGACCGCCAGAGCGCCCATTGGCAACATTAGTATTAACATAAGTTAAAAACGCAAAATAGGCATCCAAAGTATCAATCATGGTGCAATTCCAACTGATTGCATCAAAACTTTGCGGGTATTGGCGTAAATTGTTTTTACCGACAAATCTTTCATTATCTAATTGAATATATTGACGGCCAATCATGAAAGTATTTTGTGCCAAACCAGTATAAATAAATTTTCCTTCAGTTAAACCGGCGCCACGTGGATCATTAATCAAAGTGTATTGTGGTTTAGCTAGTTCTGGTACGCCAGGATTATAGTGGCGGCCAAAGAAATTGGCCACATCTACTAGTTCAACTTTAATCGTTGAATTGCTAAATTGTGCAGTTTCAAACCCAACTGTGCTGCGTAAAGTAGTAGCGGTTGCATCTTTCAAATATTGTTGCTTTGAATCTTCAAATCTTAATCTGAAACCTAATTCAGGACTGCCTTTCTTGAACGCCTCGGTAAATGCATTTGGTATGACGTCTTTGGCCAAGCTAAGCGGTGCTAATAATAAGCCTGTAACCAGGCAAGATAATATCCGTATATACTGCATAATATTCAAACCAATCGGCGAAAAAAATCCATTGTACCTAGATCTGTTATTTATGGGAACAATTAGAAAAATTATAGTGCTATCATTAAATACTGCAATATGATAGGTCGTTATTCGGGCAAGTTTGATGCTATGTTTAGTATTGGGATAATAAGATCTATAACTGAGAAATTATGACGAAAGTTTCTGTGGCTAAAATCTTAGTCATTGATGATGAGCCAGCCTTACTGCGCAGCATAACTGCATATTTAGAAGATAGTGGTTTTGTTGCCTATGGAGCTGAAGATGGCAAGCAGGGTTTAGATCTATTCTATCGTGAAACGCCAGATTTAGTATTAACTGATTTACATATGCCAGCTTTAGGTGGCTTAGAAGTTTTAAGCACAATCAAAAAACGTGCGCCGGATACGCCGGTAATTGTAATTTCTGGTGCGGGGGAATTAAATGACGCAATTGAAGCCTTAAGGCTAGGTGCGCGTGATTACATTACAAAACCAGTTTCTGATCTTGCAGTATTAGAGCATGCAATAAATAAAGCATTAGAGCACAAAAAGTTGCTTGAAGAAAACAAATCTTATGCACAACACATAGAACATAACTTAAAAGTTCTGGAAGAAGATCAAGCAGCTGGTCGTAGAGTGCAGAGGAGTCTATTACCAGCTTAAAACCTAGTCTTGAATGATTTTGAATGTAGCTATCGAGTAATCGCATCGTTAGAGTTAAGCGGTGATTTTGTTGAATACTTTGCAATAAATGAAAACACGATCGGTGTGTATTTGGCTGATGTATCTGGACACGGAGCATCATCCGCTTTTGTGACAGTTTTATTGAAAAGTTTAATTAATCAGTATCAAGTGCATCATAAGGTTAATCAAGACGACACAATTCTAAATCCAGCAAAATTAATGCGTGCTTTGAGTGATGAGATATATAATGCCAAATTAAGCAAATATATTACATTTGTTTATGGGGTATTAAATACAAGTACTTCGGAATTTACCTATGGCGTCGGTGGCCATTATCCGAATCCGATTTTATGCTCTGCAGATGGCACGACAAAATTTGTTACCGGCAGTGGTTTTCCGATCGGAATTGTTATCCCAGTCGAGTACCAACAGCAAACGATTAAATTGTTACAAGGTGATCATCTGGTTTTATTATCCGATGGGGTAATGGAAGTGTTTATGCCAGGTAAAACCTTAGATGAAAAAGACCAGGGGTTATTAGAGATAATTAAAAAGAGCAAAGGTGATATTTCAGCGATTTTACGAGATTGTGGCGTAACCACTAAAACCAATCTTGCACAACCAGACGATATTACAATATTGGTCATAAGTCATAAATAATTTAGTGTCATCCCCGCCAGCATTGCAAAGCAATGCGTGAGCGGGGAACTAGATCCACTATAAGCGCAGGGTGCTTTCGGGGATGACATGCATAAAATTTTACAAAACCGTGTAAGTGAGCTATATGTCTAAGTACGGATGAAAAACTACAGGGACAGTAGATGACACTGCACCATATACGTAACAAGACAATCGCTGCAACAGCAATCTATTTGCTGCTTGTATCCGTCTGTCACGCTGAAAAACTCGAAGACGTAGTGCGGCAGGTTGCTTGTAACAATCCAGAAATACTTATGCGTTCAGCAATTAAATATGCGAATACTAACCAGCTGCGCGATTCAGTGGGTGGTTACTTACCATCGATAGACTTTGCTGCGGCCTACGGACGCGATCATAATAAGAATTTTTTTACTCGTTTAGAAAATCCGACCAATGGCAATTTAACTTTAACTAGATCGGAAGCAGGTTTTAGCATCAAGCAGATGTTATTTGATGGTTTTGGAGTACGCAGCTCGGTCGAAGCGGATTCAGCGCGAGTAAAGGCTTCGAGTTTGGAAGTATTGGCAAAACTAGATGATGTAATAGTCGAAGTAACTGCAGCCTATATTGATACGATTATGTTGCGTTCAATCTATATGCATGCCAAAGAAAATGTCGCAAACCATCAAAAAATGCTTGATATATTAACTTCTGATCAAGCGCCAGATTTGAAAAAGGGTGATATTGATTTGGCTAGGAGCCGTTTATCACAGGCTCAAAGCTGGATGTTAAATATACAACGTGATATTCGCGATTCACAAGCTGAATACATTAAAGTTGTAGGCGCTAAACCAGGAGTTATGTTTCGACCCGATGCGCCAGATAAACTATTACCTACTAGCGAGGAATCTGCTGTTGCGGTTGCAGTAAACAACAACCCATTAGTGGCGATAGCTAATACCGAAATCCAGCAAGCTCGTGCAGAAAAACGTGGTGCGCGGGCCAATTATTTCCCCAAACTTGATTTGGAATTGTATGGCATGACTGGGCAAAATGTAGATGGTTACAATCAACATATCAACAGTCTAGGTGCTATGCTACTGTTAAAATATAATATATTCCGTGGCGGTAAAGACGTGGCGCAAGAGAAAAAAGCCGGCTGGATGGTAGAAGAAAAGAAATATTCCTTAAGCGAAAATATTCGTCTAATCGAAAGAAATATGCGAAAAACTTGGAGTGCGTATGTTAACTACAAGGGGCAGCTTAGTTATTTGAAAGAACGAGTCGAAACATTACAAAAAACCCGCGACTCATATTATGGTGAGTTTATGGACTCGAAGCGCGACATTTTTGAGGTAATGGATGCGGAAGGCGAATTGTATAATGCAAAAGCCAATTATGTTGCTGCTCAATACAAAGAGCTATTAAGCAGATTTATTATCCTAAAAGAAATGGGCAAAATTCGTGAATATTTCAGGGTTACAGCGCCTGTTTCAGCCCAGTATCATCCAAATCGATGGGTAGATGGGTACTAGAACTTAGATTAGTACTCTTCCATTTCTGTTCAATAACCAATTTTGGTCATTTCTAGGGTCATAAGACCTTTACTAGGCTTTCATACAGTATAATCTATAACATTCTTAAAGAGCAGGCGTTGGCCGCAGCAAGTGGCGAATGGCGAAAGCGTAAGGGTCTGGGTAGCTATTTTCATAAGTCGAAAGTGATATTTAGGGCTGGTTATACTTTAAGTATAACCAGCCCTAAAAAATAGTATATTGATTTTTAGGGCTGGCTATGTTACTGTTATAGCCAGCCCTAAAATAGGATAACCCGGGTGCGATATGAAGCAAATAATAGTAGGTCGAAAAATTGAGCAGCAGGCCTTGTGTGAAATATACAATTCTCAACGCGCAGAATTTGTTGCTGTCTATGGACGCCGTCGTATAGGTAAGACCTATTTAATTAAGAATTTTTTCCAGGAGCGGAAGGGTATTTTTTTTCAAACAGTCGGGATGCAGAATGGAAATATGCAAGATCAGCTAGATAATTTTGTTGAATCGCTTGCCGAGGCATTTTATGATAAAGCTGAGTTAAAAGCTGCAAGTTCTTGGAAGGATGCATTCAGACGTCTTACAACGGTAATCGAAAATAAAACAAAAAGAACAAAAGTTGTATTGTTTTTCGATGAATTACCTTGGATGGCTACAGATAAATCAGGGTGTTTAGAGGCATTAGATTATTTTTGGAATAAATATTGGGTCAATATACCTAATTTAAAGCTAATAATATGTGGTTCATCAGCGTCCTGGATTATTAAGAAAATTATCAACGATACTGGAGGGTTGCATAATAGAGTAACGAGAAAAATAATTATGCGACCTTTTTCATTGTTTGAGACTAGAGAATTTTGCAAATTTTTAGGTTTTAAGTTTACAAATGAACAAATTGTTGAATTATATATGGCTTTAGGAGGTATCCCGTTTTATTTTAATAATGTTAAGAAAAATCTTTCAGCTGCAGAAAATATTAATAATTTGTGTTTTAGGCCTGATGGTTTGTTGTTTGATGAGTTTGAAAATTTATTTAAATCACTATTTAAAGACGCTGATTCATATATAGAGATTATAAGGCTTATTTCAAAATCTCACTATGGTATTGCTCGTTCTGAGATAGAAGTGAATGCTAAATTATCGACTAAAGGCGGTACTCTTACTGATCGTTTGTCAGCTTTAGAGGATGCTGGATTTATATTATCATTTATTCCATATGGCAATAAAAAGCGTGGTGAGTTTTATCGTGTTATAGACGAATATTCTTTATTTTATCTATATTGGGTCGAAGCTGCTAAACAGTCTCTAATTAAAATGCAGTCGGAAGGGCAGTTTTGGAAAACCATTTATAAAAGTCCTGCCTGGTATAGTTGGTCTGGTTACGCGTTCGAGGCAATATGTTATAAGCATATTGATCAGATTTATAGGGCGTTCAAAATTAATGATGGAGCAGTTGCATCCGCATGGAAAGTGCAATCTGACAAAGAAAATATGGATGGCACTCAAATTGATCTGGTTATTGATCGTAGAGATGGAGCTATAACATTATGCGAAATTAAATTTTCTGAACAACCATTTGTGATTGATAAGTCATATGCAAAGATTTTAAATAATAAAATTGAGATTTTCAAAAAAGTTAATAAAACTAACAAGCAAATATTTATGAGTTTTATTTGCATGTGCGGACTTAAACAAAATGTATATAGTGAGGATATCGTTAGTTCTGTAATAACAATCGACGAATTGTTTAATTAGAGTAAATTGCTATGCATATCAGAATATTCAAATTTTAGTTAAAGGACGTCAGGTTAGACGTTAAACCTAAAATGCACCACATCGCCATCTTGCACGATGTACTCTTTACCTTCTAAACGCCATTTACCCGCTTCCTTAGCACCAGATTCACCCTTGTATTTAATATAATCATCAAAACCAATAACTTCCGCGCGAATAAAGCCTTTTTCAAAATCAGTGTGAATTTTGCCGGCGGCTTGTGGCGCGGTTGCGTTAGTTGGAATGGTCCAGGCGCGGACTTCCTTTTCACCGGCAGTGAAATAAGTTTCCAGGCCAAGCAATTTATAGCCAGAGGCAATTAAACGATCTAAACCAGGCGCATCTAGACCCAGCTCATGTAAAAATTCTTTCTTTTCCTCGCCGCTCATGCCGGCCAAGTCTGCTTCGATAGCAGCGCAGATCGGAACTACGACCGCGCCTTCTTTATCCGCAATTTTTTGTACTACATCTAAAAATGGGTTATTAGTGAAACCATCTTCAGCGACATTAGCAATAAACATCACTGGCTTGACGCTGAGCAATTGCAGTGGGTTGATAAATTCTACTCGTTCATCTTTAGAACATTCAAAGGTTCGCGCTGAAAGGCCTTGATTTAAATGTACGCTGAGCTTTTCTAGCACAGCTTTAGCCGCTAAAGCTTCTTTGTTGCCACCTTTGGAATTTTTCACATGTCTTTGGATGGCTTTGTCGACAGTTTCCAAATCGGCCAGAATTAATTCAGTTTCGATAATTTCAATATCGTGCGCTGGATCAATACGATTTTCTACGTGAATAATATCAGTATTTTCGAAACAACGTACTACATGTGCTATAGCATCAGTTTCACGAATATTCGCCAAAAATTTATTACCTAAACCTTCGCCAGTCGATGCACCTTTTACTAAACCAGCAATGTCTACAAATTCCATGGTAGTTGGGATAGTCTTTTGTGGTTTAACGATCAAGGCTAATTGTTCTAAACGTGGATCTGGCATTGGTACTACACCAATATTTGGCTCAATCGTACAAAAAGGATAATTCTGTGCTTCAATCCCAGCTTGCGTTAAAGCATTAAACAAAGTGGATTTGCCTACATTCGGTAAACCAACGATGCCGCATTTAAAACCCATAATTACTCCCCAAAAATTATTCTTTCGCCTGATGCAATTGATTCATGGCTTTGGCCAAATCACCAATCAAAATTGTTGGCACAATATTTAAACTATCTTCAATTGCGGTATCAATTAATTGTTTGTCATGTTTAGATGGATAAGCTAATACATAATCTGCCACTAAATCTCTGTTACCCGGATGGCCGATACCTATTCTTAAACGGTGAAAGTTTGGTGTACCAAGCTGTGGAATTATATCCCGCAAGCCATTATGTCCACCATGCCCGCCGCCATTTTTTAAGCGAATAACTCCGGGTGTAAAATCCAATTCATCATGTGCAACCAGAATTTCATCGGCCGGAATATCAAAATATTTGGCTATATTATTTAATGCTTGTCCGCTGTGGTTCATATAGGTGGTCGGAATAGCACATCGAATTTTTGCAGTGCCAATAGTAGCTTGTCCTACTTGGGCTTGCAATTTGCTTTGTATTTGTAAACTTATGTTGTATTGAGCACAAAGAGCTTGCACCCACCAGGCACCTGCGTTGTGCCTAGTGGAAGCATAATCCTTACCTGGATTGGCAAGACCGACAATTAGCTGAATTGGCATATTGCCTACTTCTTGTCGTGTTTGCCTTCAGATGGCTTAGCAGCGGCAGCTTTGTCTTTATCAGCTGCAACTTCAACAGCGCCTGCTTCTGTAGCAGCAGCAGCAGCTGAAGCAGCTTGCGCAGCAGCGGCAGCAGCTTCTTCAGCGGCTTCCTCTTCATCAAGTTTAGTTTGACGTGGCTGATGTACCGTTACAACCGGAATATCATGCCCATGACTTAGCTGTACGAATTCAACGCCTGCAGGAGCTTTAACTTGCGAAAGAATGATATCTTCATCCAATTGCAACTTGCTTACATCAACTTCGATAAATTCTGGTAATTTACCAGCTTGGCAACGTATTTCTAGTTCAGCTACCAAGTGATTGATGATTCCGCCATTTTCGACACCAGGGCATTTATCTTCACCAATAAAGTGCACTGGCACTTTCATGGTAAGCATATCGGTTTCTTTAACACGTAGAAAATCAATGTGTAGAATTACTGGTTTGTATGGGTGGCGTTGTAAATCACGTAATACAACTTTCTGTTTTTTGCCGTTTATAGTTAAGCCAAGAATATGTGAATATACAGCTTCATGTTCTAAAGCTCTGGCAACCATGCGTTGCTCTAAAGCGATAGAGGTAGCAGCTTCGCCACCACCATAAACTACACCTAGGACTTTATTCTCGCGACGCAGGCGGCGGCTCGCACCTTTCCCCAAATCATCGCGTAATGTTGCTTCGAATTCAAAATTTGCTACTGACATGGCAGTAAACCCCTATTATTTAGTTAAGACTCAGGTTTTCCGCGACCAGAAAAACCCATAAGGGGCGAATTATACCCCCTAAGGGCTAATTAGTCTACTAATCTACTGATTCCACGGAAGGGGATGTTGTGCGTCCTGGCCTTGGGGCACGGCCGCGTCTAGCCGGTTCGTCTTCTTCAGGGACACCAGGATTGGTAAAATGTTGCCAAGCCGAGGCGGCTGCGGCAGCGGCAAACTGCGGGTTATCGCAGGAACGATAAAAGGCATATGCTCCAGCGAATAATTGAACAAATTCATGCCGGTTTTCAAATAAGGACTCAAATACTGAAGGTTGTGCTGCTTGTGGTTCTGGGATCGATGAGGCTGATGAATTAGATGGCGTGAAGTTAGTGCTTTTTTCAGGAGCTGCGCTGTGCACCGGTTGTGGATTGACATGCTGTTTGGGACTAACACCAATAAATGACGCAATTATATTTGATATCCAATCTAGTCCGCCTTGAAAAAATCCGAATAATCTTTCCATTAAAATTTCGCGCATCGTCTTGTGTCTATTTGGCATGTTGTATGCTCCTTTATAAAAATATTTTATTCATAGTTTCTCTGTATTATTATTATTCTGATTTTCATACTAACAATCGGCAAAGAATATAGTCAAGCATTTACCTTGTTTAAGCTATTAATTTCGCATAATTTGTTGGATGGCTGTAGCAAATATAGGTGCGGCAGTCGTTTGACTTATCTTATGACAAGTTAATATTTTCTTAGATATTTCTACGCTATCTGTTATGACTAACTCTGCTAAACAAGAATTATTGATTATGTCAAATGCATCTGAGGATAAAACCCCATGCGTACAAAAAGCATAAATTTTTCCGGCACCAAGTTGTTTTAAGTTAAGTGCTGCATTAGTAATTGTCCTTCCGCTATCTACTATATCATCAATTATTAAACAATCGCGATTTGTTACACTGCCAAGTACATCAAATATATTTGTATTTAGGTGGCGATTTTTCAACACTACGGCTAGATCAGAAATGTTTGCTTGCCTTGCAAAACAACGTGCTCGCAATAATCCTCCAATGTCTGGTGCCACTACAACCGGTGCGTGCAGTGCTAATTGCTTAAATTTAGCAACGAAAATCTCAGCTGCGCAAAGATTTGTTACAGGGATATTAAAAAATCCTTGCAGTTGTTCGCTATGTAAATCCAAACAAATTATTCGCTCGATACCAGAATTTTGCAGAACCTGTGCTACAACTTTAGCGGCAATTGCTGTTTGTGATTCTGAGTTGCGATCTTGGCGCGCATAGGAAAAATATGGGATTACCGCGGTAACTTGTCTGGCTCCGGCGCGGCGTAGTGCATCGGCCATAAAGCATAAGTCTAAAATATGTTGGTTACAGGGGGCAGAGGTAGATTGAATAATAAAAGCGACGTTGTTGTTGACGTTCGACAGGATTTCAACTCTGCTTTCCGAGCCGCCAAATTGACTTATGCGTGCCGAGCTTAGGCTGCAGCCACGTTGGTTAGCAATTCTATGTGCCAGCCGCTGGCTTGCATTACCACTAAAGATTAGGAAATCGCTCATGCACCTGCACCAAAAAATTGGATTATGCATAGCACCAAGGATAGTTTGAATAGTTATTTTTGTAGTGGATTGGCTGGGGTGCAAGGATTCGAACCTCGGAATGCTGGGATCAAAACCCAGTGCCTTACCACTTGGCGACACCCCAAGCGAGACGTAATTATGCCAACACAAAATTAAAGTGTCAAATGGGGTGTTAACCTAAGTTAGTTTAACTGTTAAAATTGCTGGTACATCTCACGCGCAAAGCTAATTGTCTTGTCGCGAATTCGGTTACCAGTAGGGTCGGTAAGTATTTCTTGCGCTAATGCCGCAACAGTTGGATTGGTTTGATAGCGTAAATCTGGTTTGGGATTATTCGCAATCTCAAAAATTAAATTGGCAATTTCCTCTGGGTTCTGGCCATCTTGCGCCTTTTTGTTTAAGGTTGAGCGAAGCTTATGTGTAAATTTAGAATAACCTGGATAGTTTTTTAAATTATCTGTCGAGGGTGCGTTCTTGGCCCAGGTATTATTTACCGAGCCAGGCTCAACAATACTGACATGAATATTCCATTGCGCAACTTCGGCCGCTAAACCTTCTGATAAGCCTTCTAAAGCCATTTTTGAAGCACCATACAGGCTAAGACCGGGCAAGGTGCGTAATCCTGATGTGCTACTGATATTAATAATGTGGCCATTTTTTTGTGCGCGCATAATCGGCAGCGATGCTTGGATAAATTGCAGCGGTGCAATCACATTTACGTCGAGAACCTTGCGTGCTTGTTCAGAGCTCATAGTTTCAGTAGGACCTAAAACTGCAAAGGCAGCATTGTTGACTAATACATCTAGACGTCCGCTTTTAGCTTTTATTTCTTCTAGCAATTCAGTAACTTTTACTGAATCAGTTATATCTTCTAATTTGCGTACATTGATGCCGGTAATAGTACGGTATCTTATTGGGTTACGGCTAGTTGCCCACACATCCCAACCAGCATCGCGGAATTTAACAGAGATTTCTTTCCCAATACCACTTAAACCGCCAGTCACCAAGACAGTCTTTTGCGTAGGTTTAGCAGGGGTAGTCGCTGGCTTGGCACTTAGATTTTGATTGCAAATTAATGTCAGAATTAGACAACAAAGCAAATTTTGTACTTTAATACTTTTGAGCATTTATAGATCCATCCTTGAGTATAACTCTTCACTACTTAGGTTTGAGCATACCTAATAATGTAACAAATGATTTATTTTTTCCAGTCACGAATTATAATTTTTAATGATATTTTGTTATTGGTGACGGTTATCTTTTCTGGTAGCGTAACAGGGGAGATGGGAAGATAGCTTTGGTATTCTATTAACCAACCATCTTGCTGCAAGCTTCGTAACTGATTATATTGATCATAGTTGGAGGACTTTGCTCCGGAGGTTGGCGCTGGCATGCCTCTGATCCAATATACGAGTTTCGAGACCGGCATATCCCACCCCAAATGTTCATAAATCAAACGCTCGGCGCTGGGCGCAGAATATTCCTGTCGATCAACTGTAACTAGGGTCGCCCCGTTTGGTGAACCATTGATTTTGGCCGATTCGCTTGCCAATGGGCTATATAGATATAAATAATATTTACTCTTACGTTGCCGCCATTCAAAAGAGATATTATGGCCAGAATGCTCATGGCGAATACCGATTTTGCCACTCAACTGCCAGTTTTGCATATCATTTAAGATTTGTTCGCGCGTTGCGAGAGATAAAGTTGGTATAGTTTTTGGCTGTTGTTGACAGCCAACCAAGGATAATAAGCAAGTTGTTATAAAGAGTACTTTGAATTTAAGCATGCCCTAAGAATAGCTGATTAATTTGTAGCTTTCAAACGTGGCTTAGGTGGGGTGGTTAATTCTGCAACCGGAACCTTTAATCGATCCATTGTTTGTTGAATTAGCTTATTGTCGTTTGCACTTGCTAGGCCTTTCTTCCAAATCGATTTGGCTGCTTCACGATTGCCGTTGGCCCAAAGCACCTCGCCTAAATGCGCTGCAATTTCTGGGTCGCCACTTAATTTATAAGCTTTCTCTAACATAGCTATTGCTTCTTGGTTGCGACCAAGTTTATACAATAACCAACCCATACTATCCATAAAGGCTGGATTGTCGGGGTTCAGAGCTAAAGCTTTTTCTAAAAATGGCATTGCTTCATTCACACGGTTTGGCTGATTAGCTAAAGTGAAACCAAGTGCGTTTAAAGCATTAGCATTATTTGGATCAATTGAAATAATAAGACGTAAATCGCGTTCTGATTCCGCGTTTTTGTTCAATAAGCCTAAAACTACGCTGCGTGCATACAAGAAATCAATATCATCAGGCAAAATACCGATTAATCGATTACTATTATCTAGCGCTTGATCTAGTTGATTGGCATCGATTAAAATGTCAATTTCAGTTAATAGTACTTGTTTTTGATCATCAAATGTTTCAGGGTTTGCGTTTTGTAAGGTGCTTAGCGCTTGCGAGTATTCACCAGATAAGGAATAAAGGTAAGCCGCGCGCAGAAAAGCCGAAGTTTGAAATTCACTGCTCTCATCAATTTGTTCGTACCATTGAATTGCATCGGCATTTTTATTGTTTAGTTCTGATAATTGGCCTAAATAAAAGCGTGCTTTATCCACACTGCCAGGAAATGGTAAGGCTCGTTTAATAGTTGCAGTGGCTAATGGGTAATTATTTTTACTGATATAAATTTCACCCAAAGTGATTAATGCATCGCCGCCAAATTGTGCATCTTTGCTTAAAGATTCTAAGATTGGAGTAGCTTTGCCAAATTCGTTGTTATCAATTAAAGCGGAAACATAAAACATTTTTAAAGAACTGTTTTTTGGGAATTTTGTTACTTGTTTGCTTAGGTAATTCAATGCGCTGTTATCATCTTTGGCACCATAACGAATTAATTTGGCATTTAGTTCGATTGCTCCAGTTAGATCAGGTTGCAATTTTAATGCAGCATTTACGCGTTTGGTAGCGCTTTCTATATCTAACTGTACTGCTGAAATTTGTGCTGCAGCTAATTGAATTGTCGGATCTTGCGGGCTTTTATCTGCTACTTTATACATTGCAGCAGTCAAATTATTTTGTGCATTTGGCGGAAGTTTTTCAAAGATCATCAACAAATGTTGATCTAAATCAGGTTGTTTAATTGCAAAAGCGCGTTCTAAGAAAAGGCCAGTTTTGTCTACATCAACGTTGACATACAAACTTAGAGCTACCAGCTGAGCTTGAATATCTTCAGGTGCAGAGGTAGCCCAAATGTTTGCTGCCTCTAGAGCTTTATTTGGCTTTTCTAATTCAACAGCCAATTGTGTGGCAAGTTGCGCAACTTGCGGGTCTTTGGTTTGTTTAGCAACCAAAAAATAATTGTCTAATGCCACATCAAGCATATTTCTTTGTTCGGCCATTTCAGCCATCAATAGGTGTGTTAAAATTTCCTGTTCGGTAAGTGGTTTGCTGTTGGCTTGCTTTGAATTTGGATTATCGCTTACATTACTAGCAATGGACACCTCATTACCATCATTGCTTTTCGAGGTTGCGAGTGCCCAAGCAGCGCTGCAGCTGATTATAATGGTAATTGTTGCTATATATGTGCTAGCTTTTATTTTTATCATGATGTTCTATCATCAACCTATTGTTATCAGGTACTATTCCTGTACCTCCATATGAAAGTTATCGGCGTGAGAGGCGTTAGCATTAAATTGTTTTATTGGTTTTGGAAAAGGATGACCCTATGCACTTGATGGTTCTGGGATTGAATCACAAAAGTGCGAGTGTAGACCTACGAGAAAAGTTGGCGGTTACATCGCATCTGCAAAAAGAAACCATTCATGAAATCATGCAATCTGGCTGTTGTGATGGCGTCGTATTAATCTCGACTTGTAATCGCACCGAGCTATATTTTGAAGCTGACTCGGCTCAACCACTCTTGCGTTGGCTGCGAAAACGTCGGAAAATTGACGTGTCTGAGCTAAAAGGCTTTGCTTATTTGCATACAGACCTGCTTGCGGTCCAGCATTTGATGCAAGTAGCTAGTGGCCTAGATTCAATGGTCTTGGGCGAGGTGGAAATCCTTGGGCAATTAAAAGCCGCCTATTTAGTGGCTCTAGACAGTGGCTCCGTTAGTAAAAGGCTGGGGCGCATGTTCCAAAGTGCCTTTTCTGTCGCAAAAAAAGTACGAACACAAACTGAAATTGGCCATAATCCAATATCCGTGGCA
>CAYPGU010000026.1:0-15751 GCA_964409995.1 uncultured Legionellaceae bacterium
TGGGCATTTGTTATACCATTATCTAATGCAGTGACAATTATTGGATCGGTTGGGATGTTATTCTTGAGTTTGATGTATATGGATCGGGATAAATATATCGCGGTAATCAAACATCCGGTGACGATTATTATTTGCCTATGGTTAGCCTTGGCGCTGGTAGATAGTTTGCACTCCATAGGTTCGAGCCGGGATATTAGTACCGCATTGCGTAAAACGACACGATTACTGTATTTTCCATTAATTCTGTTTATCTTTTCTGATGCCAAATGGCGTTTATATGCGGTATTATCTTTCTTAGCATCAGTGTTTGTCTCGGTGGCAGCTGCTTGGTACACCGGTTGGGTTGTGTTTAAAGATCCAATTTTTACTAGCTTGTTTGTTAGTTTTGGGATCTTTACCTTGGCCCATTTGGCGGTTGAATATCCACGCTATAAATATTTAGCCTTAGTATTTGGAATTGGTGCTACTTATTATCTATTGTTTTTAGCAACTGGGCGCACTGGACAAGTATTATTCTTAATGATGTATGCGATATTTTGTTGGCAACGCATTCCAAAGTTTAAGCACATGTTACTGGCGGCTATGGTTTTAGCTGGACTCTTAGGTTTAAGTTTTTATACGCCTAGTTCTTTTGTCGCACGGCAAACTGTAGCTGCCGGCGAAATTCGAGATTATATTGAGAAAGATGAATTAGATTTACCACATACCTCCTCTATGGGCATGCGTTTACTTTTTGCGCGCAACTCGCTCGAACTAATCAAGATGAAACCAATATTTGGTTGGGGTACCGGCGCGTTTCGTGAGGCGTATAGAAAGTATGCTCCGGAGTCACAGGTGCGTAAAGTGGTCCGGGCCAATCCGCATAATCAATATCTCTTAACTTGGCTAGAGTTGGGCTTGCCAGGGTTATTTTGTTTGTTGGCACTATTTGCAACTTTGGCTTGGCAATTCATGCGTTGTAAAACAATTGATGGCTATCTAGGGTTTGGTTTTGTATGTGCGATAGCGGTAGGGTGTAGCATCAATTCCTGGCTACTGGATTTTTCGAGTATGTTTTTCTTTATCTTATTTGCTAGTGTGTTTGCCGCTGGTGTTAGTGAGGCCCGAGACTAAAACATTGTGTGTTTGCTTTGAGTTTTGATTTCCAATCTTCAGGCAGCACACAAGCGATGGCATTACGTAATAGCTTTAAGTTAAAACCACATATTTCAGATTTACGCGCAAAACCCTTTTTAACATGCGCTGTTGCAGAGCTAGTTTCAGTTTCCTGAGTAGATTCTGTTTCCACTGCTTCAATGTCAGAATATATACAACCATTAAAAATAATTCGTTGGTGTGAAGATCCAGAACTGGTATCAATTTCCCCACCAAGATCCGAGATCAATTTTACAGCTTGACGATATGGTATTGTTGTTATTGCATGATCGAATAATTCTAACAAAGCCGTACTGTTTTCTTGGATAATTTCATCAGGAAGTTTGAAGCTAGACTGGATACTTCCATCTTGATTTGTAGTTATTTTTTGTGAATCTTTTATCGATGCCAAGCGAGCCTTACGCCTTGCTACTTCATTCTTGATTCGATTTGCTTCCACTTCTGCTTTGCGTTGTGTTAATTGAGTCTTGCGTAGTTCTGCAGCTGCAGCGAGTTTTTCTTCTTGTTCTTTTTTGGCTAAAACCTCTTGTTCTTTTTGTTTCTCTTTTTGAGCAGCAAGTAATTGTTCTTGTTCGATCTCAGCTAAATGCAAATCTAATATACGTTGGTGTTCTCTTGCTGCTTCTACAGCAGCTAGTTCTTGAACACGTTTCTGTTCTTCTTGCGAGATCCGGTCTTGTTCATCTTTCCAAGCTTGCTCAGCTGCAATTTCTTCCTTAATTCTACGCTCAAGCTCATCAACTATTGTTGGTAGATTAAGTATAAAATTGTATTGTGCCGCAGAACTCTTAAAATCTATAGCTCGATTTTCACCATTTCCCACGATGCTCATTAAAGAACTATATAGTCTATTAATTTCATTCCCTAATTCGTTACGAATTTCTGGGGTCAAGTTTTGCAAACCAATAAATTGCTTAGCCATCTCTAATATGCGGTTTGCCATTGGTTTAAGATTTCTTGTAAATCTATTTTGCAAGCCAAGTGAATATGTACCGTCAGGAACAAATTTTAAAATAAGGTTACGCTCTATGCAGTCCTTTTCAATTTGACCAGCGATATTGCTTGTAAATAGTAAAGCTAATATTTCTTCGTATAAAGCAAGCTCTGATTTTTCTGCTGCATCTAAGTAATCATATTCTTGAGTAACAGCAAGTCTTGCTGCTGTCGTAGCTGCTGATTTTATCGATGCTTTACTGCTAGAAGTACTGCTTAATTGTTGTTTAACTTCATTTCTAGCTTGTCTAGCAAGAGAACGCTTTCGTTCAGCTGCCGCATTATTGCGTATTATTATATTATGTTTCTCTTGTTCAATTTCATAAAATAATGTAATTACAGCAGTCAGCACATTTATTGGTGTATCATTTTTTAATATTGCCTCTATATTTTCTTTCTGCTCGGCCAGCCGTTCTAAATCCTTACTGATTAAGTATATATATGTTTTTCGTAGTGTTTCTATGGCAGCGGCTTTATCAGTGGCAGAATCATAGTTATATCTGAATTCAGGACAAACGCGTAGTAAGTATTTTTTTGCATCAGCAAAAGAGGCATCGCCTAAGTAACTGCGTAATTCTTGATTAAATCTTACACGGGCATGAATAATCTCTAGGATCCGTGCAATAGCTTGTTCTTTTGAGGATAAATTGATTGCCATATGAGTCTTGGATAGCTAATTATTAAAAGTTATTTAGTCTACAATGTAACTATTTGTTTTTCAACTATTTGAGTTGAATTGCAACAAAAATGCTTTGTTTTTAAATAAGTCTTACTAAATTCGTAAACATGCCTAGATTCTTCGCCATTTGCTAGTGTGTTTGCCGCTGGTGTTAATAAAAAAACTAATTCTGAATATTGAGTGGAGCTACAACTAAGTAAGCTATTTTATTGCTCAAAAACTAAATTTATGACCTATAATTATCTATGCAGAACATGATTAGGTGTGTATGTGCAAGTGCTTTCTCGTTAATCGAGCTTATGGTGGTAATTGCCATAGTAGGTATTTTATCTACGGCAGCGGTGCCGGCATATAAGGACTACATAACTAAAGTTAAATTGGTTTTAGCACATGAGTATCTGCAACACCAAGTAAACAGATCAATTGAATATTACAATGTACATGGGACCTTTGCTAACGTTGAACAGCTTGGATTCCCAGTAGGAGTTAGCTCTAACCAGACTCCAATACCTACGAATGCTAGCGAATTTATACTTCCGCCATCTGTTATATACCTTTTTATGAGTCCAAATACAACGGTTAGTTGCCCTTGGGGGTCTTCTCAAGTATATATTACAAATTTTGGCGAGGGTGATATGATTACTGATGGCGTGGGCGATGTAGTAGATCTGCAAACGCATTTCATCGATGTTAACGGCACAGTTAATAAGTATTGCTTTTATACTTACTGGGATGGTGGTCCTTTGACTGGAACGCAAGCATCGGGGGATTTTATTCCTGGCTGCATTAACGCTACAGACGATCCGACTATATTGACAACTATAAGTAGTATCAATGAAACTGCTTGTAACTAAGTATTTCTAAATTCGTAAAACATCCCTGGATTCTTCGCAAAATTTATAATCTTTTGTGAACGGTGCTTTAAAGATTTATATGCAATGCGCCAATTAAATGTCCTCAAACGCGGGAAATTTTCGGCTTGAAAAGGAATGTTATTATTCTGTGCATAATCCAAAGCTGGCTGTGTAATATGCCCTAAATGTGAGGCATTGATATAATAGATTGGTTCGTTAGCAGTGATAGTTAGAAATTGTTTCGGATAGCCATGACTACGTATGCTACCGGCTAATTCGAATGTCCAAGGATCTTCACCTGGGCGCAACAGTGTTTTTAAAGTTTCGGTTTCCCAGATTGCCATTTGTAGCGATACTTTATAGTGCGCGAATTTGTCGCGATATGCTACGCCAGATAAATTAGGATGTGGTTGGCCGTTTTGGTATTCAAGAGTATTGTAACTAGTTTGTAACATGCCGATGTCTTCTTGTTGCATAGCTGCGTACAGTTCTAATAAGCGTGCTTCGTCGACCGGCTTAGAGATCCAATAATCATCAAGTGCAATCAATACGTATTTTGTTTTAACTTTATCCAGCGCAGTGAGCATATTGTCCGCCCAGCTGATTTCTTGCGGGATATTTACCATGTT
The DNA here is from genome assembly GCA_964409995.1 of uncultured Legionellaceae bacterium. GTDB lineage: Bacteria > Pseudomonadota > Gammaproteobacteria > UBA6186 > Azoamicaceae > JAGVLG01. The sequence continues at coordinate 4,311 of CAYPGU010000026.1, forward strand.
TACGCGCGGATGCGAGTATTGTTGGCTATTTGCGATTAGCAGGATAGGCACTTGTTTGTTATCAGTATTTAAAGATGGCCATTGTTTGAATAAAGAGGCAAAGAAAGGCTCCCACAGTGGGGCATATTTATCACAGGATGAAACTACAATGGTTAAATCGGTAAATTTAGCAGGTTCAGCAAAGCTTGAGGGTAAATAAAGGGTCAAAGCTATGAATAGCGCAGTTGTTAATTTGTAGTGTTTCAATTTTACCCCTTCATGGACTTGCCTAAAGTTGAAAATTTTACCATCTTTTTGTCAGCGCCGAAACCGCCCTGCTGATATCGGGGATCTACACTTAGCGACACAATAAAGTTTGCTTTAGAACTTAGCAAGTGTTATTATGTGGCTCAATTTGGCACAAAACCTTAGGTGATGTATGCATAACGCAGTTCCACGCGCTCCGGCTACCGAAGAAATAACTATTGCTTCTTTGCAGCAATATATGCGTGAGCTATGTGCGTTGTTTGTGCAACAGGCTAGAGAATTTACTAGTCTGGAACAAGCGGTTTCTGAATTAGATCGACAGCTATGCAAACAAATTAGCATATTAGGTATCAACCTGCCGTTCGGTGAAGAACCCGCACATTTACAAATCATCGATGACTTTTTAGCCCATCACTATGCAGGCATCAAACAAGAATATATCCCAGCTATACAAAATAAGGTGAAAACTGTAGCAGCTGCACCACGTACGGGTTTTTTGGGTTGGAATTTCCCATCGCTACCATTACCAGCAGTGTTTAGATCCCGTACAAACGAGAATAGCGGTGCTCAGGGTTATTCTCCGACTTTATAACTTTTTGTAGTTTGCGGATTTCTTTTTCACGCTCGGCTATATCTATAGAAAAATCTATTTTATTCGGATTCTTGTCGAATTCTTGATACATTTTAATTACTATTGTTGCAGCAATATTAATATATAAACGTGCCTTAGCGTAATCCATCCAAGCTTGATCAGAAATATTCCTTTTGATAGGGTCATATTCATTTTTCATTTTATCTAGAAGTTCAATTAGAATGGATCCAAAAGAATCAAAATCCTTTTTCCAGAATTTCCTTTCCAGTAAGTTTGCACATATTTCCGACACTATAAAATCCAAATTATTTTCTAGTAATTCATCACTTTGTTTGCCTGCAGTGCCTTCAAAAGTTGCGGGTAACAATTTTTGAACTTCCTCAATATTAGGAATTAAAGTTCCTTCCAATTGCTGTAGCATTATTTCTAAGGATTGCATATGTGTATCAGTATCGGAATTTGCTTTTTTAGCTGCAGAAACAAAACTATCAATAGCCTGTAAAGGATCATTTAGCCAGTCAATAGAGTTTGGAACAGAAGAAGCTCTTGAGCCTGTAGAGCCTATTGAAGTGCTAGCACTACTTGATGACATTGCAACTCTGGTTTGTGGTTCACGTATATGCAATGGTTTGACTTGGTCATATAGTTGGTAAGCGTGGGTTTGCTTAAAATTCTCTTTTACAGTTGCAATTTCTGGAATATCATTTGGATTAACTTTAAAAATTTCTTTTAAACAAGGATCTTGTTGAATATTTAGCCACATTTGCTCTGGTTTTGCATGTCCGTAGATAATATCATGCATCATTATTCCAGCACACCAAACATCATGTTTGCCAGAGATCTTCACTAATGGTGTGGATGGTATAATACCATTATTGTTGGCGATTGCATGCTGTTTTAGAGCCATCCAAGCAATCGAGCTTAATACCTTGATGGCCGTATGCGCTGCATAAATTTCTTCAGGAGTAGAGTTAGGTTTGGAGCCGGCAATAGCATTCTTCTTCAGATCCTGTTCAATTTTTGTTACTGACTGATCAGCATAATATGATTGAATATGCCATGGAGCTAGATCGGTTATATTTTCGACTAAGTCAGGTGCGCCAAACTTTTTAACTGCTCCAAAGTCAGTTATTTCTAACTTAATGCGGTTATTAGAACTGGTATCAATTAAAATATTTTCAAATTTTAAATCTTTATGCTCAATATTTTTTGCATGTATGCAAGCTATAGCATCTAAAAATTGTAGAACAATATCGACTTTTTCAGTTAATATTTCTTCATGCTTCATTCCTTGAACCCAGTCAGGTTTCCAAGGTGTTAGCATCAAATCATATAAGTTCTTTCTAAAAGGAGATAATATAACCATCTTGGTTTTTCGAACGGGTTGAGGCGGCGTACCTTCCCTATAAATTTTTGAATGCATGCCACCGAACACTAGATGTGCAAATTTGTCTGGGAATTCCTTGGCTAACATTTTTTGTATGCGTATTTCTTGCATAATTTTCTGTTGTAATCGTACATCACCAGTTACATCAACTGTTAATTCTGCCCACACTTCTAATTTATCACCACGATTAGTTAAAGCAATTTTACGAACTTTAATGGCGCCTTCGTCATTGGTAATGATACGTTTAGAAAGATCATAACGTTTACCTTTCAATAAAAATGAAATTGAATAATTGCCCAGATCATCGCGCGTAATTATAAGTGGCGGGCGCAATGGCGGTGTTGTGCTGCGTGGTAGTTTAGTGGCGCTGCCTGGTGGTAATTTTGACAGTTTAGCAAAATTTACCTTATGAGTTACTAAATCTATAGCATTTTGAATGTGCTCCAGTTCAATTGCCGAGTCAATAGCAGGAAGATTTTCTAAGAGATCGAGATCCCTGCGCAATCCCAATAGATCATCCCTAAAGTATTTTAGTTGTTGCTCCGTCAGATCTGGTTGAGACATACCTACCCCCTATAAACTTAGACGATTTTAGAGTCTTAAAGTTCATAGGTGCTGATACACCTATTCCTGCATAACAATTGCTATAAAGTCATTTTAACAACTATGGGGGTATGGCTTGTCTGCCTTGGGGCAAGAATGTACAATAGCACTGGTGATCTTGCCGGTTCCCGCGCAATGCGAGTTTGTGAACCCCGTCAGGCCCGGAAGGGAGCAGCGGTAACAGATAAGTATGTGCCGCGGTGCGCTGGCAAGGTTGCCTCTTTTATTTCATATGAGTCAAACATGAGCTACAAGGTTCTAGCCTTAAAATGGCGGCCACGGAATTTTGCTGCAGTAGTTGGTCAGCAGGCGACGCTTTTAGCATTGCAGCATGCGTTGCGCACGCAGCAGTTGCATCATGCATATTTATTCACCGGCACTCGCGGCGTAGGTAAGACTACGTTAGCGCGCATTCTGGCCAAAGGCTTCAATTGTAATTCTGGGATTACCGATCAACCATGCGGTACATGTGAGCAATGTCTGAGCATCGATAGCGGCGATAATATTGATGTAATAGAAGTAGATGCTGCCTCAAGGACCAAGGTTGAAGACACGCGTGATATGCTCGATAACATTGCGTATGCGCCAGTGCAAGCACGCTTCAAAGTGTACATCATTGATGAAGTACATATGTTATCCAATCATAGCTTTAATGCGCTCTTAAAAACTCTTGAAGAGCCGCCAGCGCATGTGAAATTTATTTTAGCCACTACCGATCCACAAAAATTACCAGTTACAGTGTTATCGCGTTGCTTACAATTTCATCTACGACATTTGACTGTTGAACAAATTAGTCAACATTTAGAATATATTTTACAGCAAGAGCAGATTAGTTTTGAAACTCCGGCCTTGCTGGCTATTGCACAAGCTGCTAATGGCAGTATGCGTGATGCTTTGAGTTTATTGGAACAAGTGGTTGCTTTTGGTGAACGTAAGGTTGATTTGCAGGCTGCACAACAAGTACTGGGTACCGATGTGCGAGCGCAAACTTTGCAATTGCTACAATATATTATAGCTGCCGATGCCAAAGCTGCGCTTTTGTTAGTGCGTGAAATGGCGGCATTGAATGCAGATTTTAATCAAGTCTTAAAGATTATGCAGACTTTAGTGCATCAACTATCTCTGATCCAGGTGGTGCCACAAGGTTTGGCGGCAACAAATGCTGACTTTAAACAGTTGCAAGATTTGGCTGCACAAGTTGCGCCATTAGATTTACAATTATTTTATCAAGCAGTGTTGCATGGGGTGCGTGATTTACCATATGCAGCGGAGTTAGTGATTGGTTTTGAGATGATTGTGTTACGCATGTTGGCTTTTCAACCGGTACCGGTACATCCAAAAACTGAGATAAAGCAGCTAGCTACTGCGCTGCCGCCAGTGGCAAAACCAATTGCGCCAGCTCCTGTTAAGCAGCACTCAGCTCCAGCGCCAATTACTTCAAGTGCCGAAACTCCTAATTGGGGGCAATTAATTACACAATTAAACCTAGTTGGTTTGACCAAAGTTCTAGCGGAAAATTGTAGTGTAGGTAAATGGCAAGATAATCAAATAGAATTAATTTTAAATGAAACACAAAAACCGCTGCTCAATTCTAAGCATGTGGAACGAATCCAAGAAGCATTACAAAAAGCATTGCAACGCTCAGTGCAATTGACTATAAATATTGGCACTAGCACTCAGGAAACTCCGGCTGCGCAAGAACAGCGGCAGCAGCAAGCTGTGCAATCAGCAGCGATAGAGGCGATCCAACAAGATAAGCATATTCAGCAATTAACTGAAACATTCGGCGCAAAAATAGCTGAAATAACTATTAATGAAAAATAGGAGAATAAAATGAATCCATTCGGTAATATTGGCAATATCATGAAGCAAGCCAAAGAAATGCAAGAAAAACTCAAACTGGCGCAAGAACAATTGGCTGCCATGCAAATTGAAGGTGAGGCTGGTGCTGGTATGGTGCATATCACAATGAACGGCAGTGGCGAAGCAATCAGCATGAAGATTGATGATTCAGTTTTCAACGAAGATAAGAAAATTCTGCAAGGTTTAATCATTGCGGCGATTAATGATGCTAATCACAAACGTGATATTAAAAAGAAAGAGCTAATGTCTGGTTTCATGAGCGGCATGAATTTACCGGCGGATCTGGATCTATTCCCGGGAGGATGATTTGAGTTTTAGCCCTTTAATTAATCAGTTAATTGCAGCTTTTAAATGTTTGCCAGGTGTTGGCGCCAAATCAGCTCAACGGATGGCCTTTCATATTTTACAACGCAACAAAGAAGGCGGTCGGCAGTTAGCCCAAATCCTCGCCACTGCAATTCAAGAAGTTGGCAATTGTCGTCAATGCAGAACTTTAAGTGAAGCCGATCAATGTGCAATATGCTGCAATCCCATGCGTGATAATAGTTTGTTGTGCATTGTGGAAACTCCAGCCGATATAGTCGCAATTGAACAAACCGGCAGCTTCAGGGGTTTATATTTTGTGTTGATGGGGCATTTGTCGCCAATTGATGGGATTGGCCCGGAGCAACTTGGCATCGAGCTGTTGCGTAGCCGCTTTAATGCGGGGGCAATTCGGGAAGTAATTATGGCTACTAGTACCACCGTAGAGGGCGAAACTACCGCTTATTATATTGCAGAAATTACCAAGAACTATCCACAGATCACAACGACGCGTCTGGCTTTGGGCATGCCATTAGGTGGTGAGCTGGAGCATCTAGACGGCGGAACCTTGATGCGCGCTTTGAGTCAGAGATCTAAAATTTTGCAGGATGCTTGAAAAATTTCAAGCCGGCCATATCTAATAGCAATGGATCCCGGCGACTACGCTGCTGACGCAGCTTCGGCCTGGATGACGTGATAACGCTAAAAAGAGGAACAAGACATGTCTGTAACCAGCGAAAAACAGGTATTAGGTTTTCAGGCCGAGACCAAACAATTATTGCATCTGATGGTGCACAGCTTATATAGCAATAAAGAAATATTTTTACGCGAACTGATTTCGAATGCTTCAGACGCGGCAGATAAATTACGTTTCGTCGCTCTATCCAAACCAGAATTATACGAAGGCGACACGGAGTTAAAAGTTTGGGTAACATTTGATGCTAAAGCTGGAACCTTGACCATCCGCGACAACGGTATTGGTATGACACGAGAGGAAGTAATTAAAAACCTAGGTACTATTGCACGTTCTGGTACTGCAGAATTTATTAAAACTTTAACAGGTGATGCAGCCAAAGATTCAAAATTAATTGGACAATTTGGCGTTGGGTTTTATTCAGCTTTTATCGTGGCGGATAAAATAGTCGTACGAACTAGAAAAGCTGGTGTGCCAGCTGATGAAGGTGTGCAGTGGAGTTCTGCTGGTGAGGGTGAATATGAAGTAGAAAATATCACCAAAGCGCAACGTGGCACAGAAATCGAATTGCATCTCAAAGAAGAAGATAAAGATTTATTAAATGCTTGGCATTTGCGGCATATCATCAGTAAATACTCTGATCATATAACATTGCCGGTAATGATGAACAAAATCAAAACAGTTGATAAAGATGAAGAGCCAACCTCAGATGCATCCGAAACCGAAGAAGAGGAAGCGGTTAATCGTGCTACTGCTTTGTGGGTATTACCAAAGCAGGAAATCACAGATGAACAATATAAAGAATTATACAAGCATATTGCCCATGATTTTGAAGATCCATTAACTTGGAGTCATAACAAGGTAGAAGGAAAATTAGAATATACTAGCTTGTTATACATCCCAGCCCGCGCGCCATTTGATCTTTATTCGGCAGGTAAACAGCGCGGTTTAAAACTATATGTGCAACGTGTGTTTATTATGGATGATTCAGAACAATTCTTGCCAAATTACTTACGTTTTGTGCGCGGCATAGTTGATTCAAATGATTTGCCATTAAACATTTCACGTGAAATTCTACAAAGTAACAAAGTAGTAGATTCAATGCGCGGTGCAATTATCAAGCGCGTGCTTAGTATGTTGGAAGATTTGAGCAAAGATCCCGCCAAGTATCAGACATTTTGGCAGCAATTTGGTCAAGTATTGAAAGAGGGACCAGCGGAAGATTTTGCAAATCGAGAGCAGATTGCCAAATTATTACGCTTTGCTTCTACACATACTGACAAACCAGAACAGAATGTGACTTTGGATGAATATATTCAACGCATGACTTCTGGGCAGGATAAAATATACTTTATCGCAGCCGATACTTTTAATGCTGCCAAGAATAATCCCAACCTGGAAATATTCCGCAAGAAGGGCATCGAAGTATTAATTTTAAGCGATCGCATCGATGAATGGTTGATGGCGCATTTAACTGAATATGCCGGCAAAAAGTTCCAATCAGTTGCGAAGGGCTCTTTAGAATTAGGTGATCTAGATGATCAGACCGCTGTTGCTGAGCAAGAAAAGCTGACTACTGAATGGCAAGCAACAATTGATCACGTGAAAAAAATCCTAGCAGATAAAGTGCAAGACGTGCGTCTCTCTAGACGTCTAACCACTTCGCCATCCTGTATTGTAACCGGCGAACATGATATGAGTCCGCAAATGGAACGTTTGATGCGTGCGGCAGGGCAGAATATTCCGCATCACAAACCAATTCTGGAATTGAATCCGCAACATTTAATTGTACAAAAACTGCAAACTGAAACTGATGATGAACGCTTCGCCGATTGGGCTTGGGTGCTGTTTGATCAGGCTGCCTTAACCGAAGGTGGGCAGATTGAAGATCCAGCCGCGTTTGTGCAACGGTTTAATAAGTTGTTGTTGGAATTGTCGAAGTAAGTGGATCCCGGTTACTTCGCACTTACTACGTAAGCGCTCGACCGGGATGACGTAATCGTTGTAGCACGACGTAGTCAGTACGTCATCCCGGTCCAAACGACTACAAGGTAGTTGTTTGGTAGCCGGGATCTAGTACTGGCTTTTTACTGCCCAAATAGGATAAATTAAAATCATTATTCTAATTTGTTGAACAGTACTATGACTAACCAGTTTTTATTGATCGCAGCATTAATTGCATGCAGCATTGGTGGCTGGTATGTAGTGCTTAGCAAGTATCTTGAATTAAAAGAGATACTAAAGCAAAAAGAGCACAAGCCGGTTGCCAAAGCTGCGATGCGTAAAGAACCAATAATGAGTTCTTCTTTTGAAGAAACCAATAATCATTATCAAGAAATGCCATTAGAGTCTGATTTCGACGGTCAAAATCATATTCCAGGTCTGGGACCACCACCGTTAGCTAGCGTACAATTTGAGATTCCTCCCGAAACGTTAGCTGCTATGCGCCATTTCAATACGCCGCCTAAAGAGCGTGAGCCTGAGCCGTCACCAGTAAAAGCAAAACTGCAACAAGAACCACACAGGCAAGAAACTCCAGTTTCGAGTGAAAAGCGACAAATATGTAATTGGGCCTGCATCTTGCATATTTCAGGCTTAATGTTCGTTACCGGAATCCCATTTTTAAACATTATTTTACCAGCATTCTTATGGTTATGGATAAAAGAAGAACACCCATATCTAGTCAAGCAAGGGCGTGAAGTTATTAACTTTCAAATAACCCTAACGCTAATAATGTTTGGCTGTTTATTATTCGGTACATTTTTTATTTGGTTGGTGCCAAATATTGCCGAAATGCTATTTGCTTGGACCAAAACACTTCGCGTTGTATTCTCTAGTGCGATGAGTTTGCCATTTAATATGTTTACCATCATTCCATTTTTCTGGGGCTGTATCATGGTGATACGCGGTTCTGTTGCCGCATACCATGGGGTTGCTTTCCGCTACCCGCTGGCACAGCAATTTCTTTTCAGCGGAAAACCAAAACTCAATGTAGTTAACGCTCAAACTACGTGAGCGTAATTTCTGTATATTTAGCTATACTTTTGAATTATGCATGTACTAAATTTCTTAATTGCAATTTTATTGCCTTACATGACCTTTTTCAGCAAGTTGGCGCCGCCAGAAACAGTGCCACCATACTTTTTTTCGGAAGAGGGTGCCTTTGTTGCTGGCGAATTTGGCGCTATTGTTTTCTACTGGGCAGGATTTTTACGTAATACGGTTGCAGCAGGCAAGATGAGTGAGCAAAAATATTTTGCACTTGCTGCCATAACTTTGTTGTTTATTTGTGCCTCAAAAATTATATTTACTTTGCCTTTCTCCTGGATCACTAGTATTTTTGCCTTTGGGCTTGGTGTCTTATCGATGCCAAGTGGGCAGAGTATTGGCAAAACTTCAATGATAATAATGATTACGATCTCAGTAATTATTTTTAGCTATTCAACCTTTATTTTGCTTGGCATGGCTTGGTTTGATTTTAAACCGACCGATTATTATTTATATAAAGAGCTGATTCAGGAATATATTTATGAAGGTTGGCATTCAATTAGATACTTATTTAAGAAAGTATAGGAAGATGAAATGAATTTAAGTTATTTTCTGCTTGCAATCACAGTGATTTTTGCCTTAATTCTGCGCAACCGTATGTCGGTATATGTACTGCTTGCATTGACAATATTGGTTGGGCTCTACCAAAATGTTTTGTCTCTGCTAGGCGTGGTATATATATTCATGTTAATTGTATCAACGCACTACTATTATAACAGCACTAAGAAAGATCTTGGAAAACGAGTCTTATTTGCTTTAGTGTTTTTACTGACCGCTGAATTTGTATTGCATTTTGTACCAGGATTTTTCCCCACAGTAATTTTTGATCAAATATCTGTATCAGATAATTCACGTTTGTATTCGTTGTATTTCAATTTTGATAAAGTGGTTGCTGCTATAGTGCTATTTACTTTTAGCAATCTTATGATTAAAGAAAGTGTTATTGATAATAAAGCAGCAAAAATTACTTTTTTGGTATATGCGGCCAATGCTTTGCTCATATTAACGCTAGCTTTGCTTTCAGGTTATGTGCGATTTGAGCCTAAAATTCCGCATATATTTCCAATCTGGGCAATACATAATTTGTTGTTTGTAAGTTTCTCGGAAGAGGTTGTGTATAGAGGGTTTTTACAAAATGCAATCATTGGTTGGTTACCAAAATCCACTCGCAACGCTTATGTTGCAATCGGCATAAGCGCGATTATTTTTGGCTTGGCGCACTACACAGGCGGACCTATATTCATGGCATTAGCTGGAGTTTGCGGCTTGTTTTACGGATATACTTATTATAAAACCAAAAGAATTTTATGTGCGACGCTAGTACATTTTGGTTTAAATTTAACACATATTTTATTCTTTACTTATCCGAGCGCTGTGCAATTAATCCGGTAATCAGCGCTAACAAAGGGAGCTATTAATGCCATTAAAAATATCTAGTCCTGATTTTGACGACAACAAATCAATCCCCATACAATTTACTTGTGAGGGAGAAGATTTTGCGCCAACCCTAACCTGGCAAAATGTGCCGAATAATACTGAATCATTTACTTTAATCATGGATGATCCAGATGCGCCAAGGGGCACCTGGGTACATTGGCTAGTGTTTAACATGCCAGCAAATTCCAGACAATTATCTACTGAAATCCCAGAAGGAGCTATCGAAGGTGTTAATACTTGGGGTAATAGTAGTTATGGCGGCCCTTGTCCACCAACGGGTACGCATCGTTATTTCTTTAAATTATATGCCCTAGATACGACTTTGATGCTAACTAAACAAGCCACCAAACAAGATTTGGAATCTGCCATGGAAGGGCATATTTTAGAGCAAACGCAAATGATTGGTTTATATAAAAAGCAAAATTAATTAATAGCTGCCCTTAAAGATAAATCCCGTATTGCAAGTACTTTCGGAAATGCTTTAAATATTTCCAAAAGTTCCATAGGCTCTAAGTACTGACTGTTAATTATAACTGCTGTTTGCTCGGGTATAACAGCTAAAATTCTTTGTTGCTTATCTTCACCGCGAGCACGCAATACTGGATTTTTAATGTGGCTGGGATTGCCAACTAAGACTTTTAGATTATTGATGTCTGGACAATCATCAACAAGCTTTATTATTATCATTGGTATTGTCGAACCAGTTGCAAAGGTCGTATGTATAGATTCTGGTTTAATGTTAAGACGCGCGGAAATATGTTTTATATGTGTTGGGTTAGAATCACTATAAACTACTAGCTCAATGTCAGTGCGTTCATTAAAACACGCCAGAATTTGCAAGGCGCGCTGATCAACTTCGCACATTGCGTTCCAACAAGCTTTCCATTCCTGAGTTAATTTTTGTTGTAGTTGTGCTTTTCTTACTTGGTCGGTAAGAGAAAAGATCTTTTGTTCAGAGGTTAAAAAATCAAGTAAGTGTGCTTCAAATACTTCTTCATTAATTTCACCAGAGTTATAGCGCATAAACAATGGCATTAATCCAGATATTCTTGCAGTGATGTTAAGGCCAAGATTATGTTTATCGGCAAGACTCTGAAACGCGCTAATTGCCGCTGCATCATTTGTTTTTACGATTAGTCCAAGAGGAATTATTACGGTTGGCATTATATTGCTCCAGTGATTTAGCCTTTGCCTTTGGTCTTAGTTTTATTCGGACCAGCATTTTTTTCTATAAATTCAATAATCATACTAGCGATATCTTCGCCGGT
>CAYPGU010000027.1:0-15287 GCA_964409995.1 uncultured Legionellaceae bacterium
ATAGCGACGCGAAATTTCGCCACCCATTAAATTTTTGATTACAGCTTCTGATGCAGTACCCTTGAGTCCAGATAATTCAATAAACGCAACCGCATCATCGTGCCATGCGCGGCATTTGGTTACGTCATCATTAATCGAATGGAAATTACCTGGTTTGATATGTAATTGGAAGATCTCATCCATTAAAGCTTTGTTATTTTTTAGTTCAGAATCGGCTTTGATTTGAGCGGAGATTTCTCCTGCACAAACAAACGCAACCGCGTCAAGTGCTTGAATTAGTCCTTCATTCTTTATTGCGGCAAAGCGTTCAACATTATCTCTGGCTACATAATAAGTTTTATTTAATACTTGAGCAATTTCAAACCAAGCTTGTATGGTTTCTGCCGGAGTTTTGGCTTTTGCTAGATTCTCAACTAGATTTTCCGATATTAGAGCATTAGGCGCCGGTTTATTTTTTTCCGTGTTATCCAAGTGGATATTCATTAAAGCTTTTCTTGCTGCGTCGGTAAATAATAATTTTTCTAAATTCTTTTTAAGTTTTTTAGCTAAAGTAGGCATCTTTATTACTCCTAGTAAATAGTAGGAATATGCTACGATATTTATGGTGATAGGTAAAGAAATAGTCGGTATCTCACTAACTAAGAAAGGTTAGTTAACCAATCACGCAATTGTTTTGCTACTTCTTGATTGTGCAATAAACATAAATGAGCTTCGTAGGATAGGAGGCATTTGTGTGACTCCGGGGTGTTTTCAAGCAAAGCTGAGGTCCAAGGGAAAACCAAATTATCCAACTGGGTCGCAATTTGAAAATATTGTTTTTCTGATTTGCTCAGTTGGTGGCGCAGCTCTTCCAAAAATTTAGTTCCTGGGCACATTTGGCGTGAGTTTGGCCCAAAACCAGCTATAGCTACTCGAGTACCATAGAAAGGTGTACCAAGCGTGATTACTGCGCTAATTAAATTATGCTCATCAAGAAATTCGCTGTAATAAGTTGCAACTAAGCCACCCATAGAATGTCCCACCAAAATTATTTTTTTGCAATTGGTTTCCTGTTTAATGCGGGCAATTTTTTTTGGCAAGCTAGTGGAGGCGATAAGTTGGATGGGAGCCAAGTTTGGTTTGAGGTTGATCGAATATATTGGCAACCCAGTTTTGCGCAAATGACGACGCATCAGAAACCAGTCTGATTGATCGCGGCAATAACCATGAATAAGCAAAACTGCAGTTTTAGATTTCTTGCGATTTATAGTTAAATTAACAAATTTCAACGGCCATAAATAGAATTTGCCTAATTGATACCACAACTCTATCCAATAATTTTTTATAAAACGCGATAATGGAGTAACTGGATATTTAGAAGGGTTGTGTGCAGAACCAAGATTATTTTCTATATATAAAAAAACAAATAGAAAGGTGTGATTTACAATCAAAAAACCAAAAAATAATAGTAGTAGAATTACAACTAAACTGACTATTATTTCAATCATTGATTATGCCGTAGATTTGGTGGCTTCGGCTGGGGTTTTTGCTTTGATGCTTAGCGCATGAATTTCCGTTCCCATTGCGTCGCCTAGTGCTGAAAAAATCATCCGATGTCGTTCAATTGCGCTTTTGCCGATAAATTGTTGCGACACCACCTCGAGTTCAAAATGCCCACCACCACTTGCTGCACCGGCGTGCCCGGCGTGCATGGCGCTTTCATCTTCAATTCGAATTTGTTCGGGTTGTAACGAGCTAAGACGCTGTTTGATTAAGTTCATCCTAGCTTCGTTATCATGCATAAGTTTTGCCTTTGATTAAGCCCTAGTATGTTTAGCCATAAAGATCGATTGCAGAATTATAAAAGCAATCGTTAGTCCTAGTGTGCCGAATAGCTTGAAATTAACCCATATGCTCGTACTAAAATTATATACCACGTATAGATTTAAGATGCCCAGTGCGAAGAAAAACACACCCCAAGATGAATTAATTTGGCGCCAGATGCGATCCGGCAATTCAATGCTATTTTCACCCAGTCGCTGCATAATAGGTTTGTTGCCGAAGAAGTGCGAGAAAACTAACGCGGCTCCAAGCAGCCAATAAACTACGGTTGGTTTCCATTTTACAAAAATATCATTTTTCAGTAGCAATGTGGCCCCGCCTAAGATTAAGATGCTTAGGAATGAAATGAGGTTTACCTTGTGAATTTTACCCGTAGTCAAGCGTAGCCAAACGAGCTGGGCTAAAGAAGCAACTATTGCTACTTGGGTTGCTACCATTAAGTTGAAGTACTTAAAAGCAACAAAAAACAAAGCAATGGGTAAGAAATCGAGTAAAACTTTCAACATAGTGGTTTAATAAGTTAGTATTGATGGGTACTATTCTAATAGAAGTTTAGCAGCGAAATCAATTTATCCAAGCGATATGTAAAGTTACTTAACTTTCACTTGGGGCGGATTAATTCTGCTCTGGTGTCATAGTCCAGGCAGAGCTACACTTAACTAGAGTTTAAATGACAGATAAACGCTGCAGCGTTTTCTGAGATGACATAAGTTTACGATATGAGGAATGTAATGACAGAAGGCGTTAATGTAGTAGTTTCAGGGGCAACTCTAACCGAGATGCCAGAGGACTTATATATCCCGCCAGATGCCATGCGTGTAATCCTGGAAATATTTGAAGGACCATTGGATTTATTACTATACCTAATTCGTAAACACAATTTAGATATTCTTGATATACCGGTTGCGCATATCACACATCAATACATTGAATATATTGAAATGATGCAATTTACACAGTTAGAACTAGTTGCTGAATATTTAGAGATGGCAGCACTATTAGCTGAAATAAAATCACGCATGCTATTGCCAAAACCAAAAAATCCAGATGAGGAAGAGGTTGACCCGCGTGCAGAATTAGTACGACGTTTACGCGAATATGAGCAAATTAAAGTCGCGGCTGAAAAAATGTCCGAGCTGCCGCGTCTTGGCACAGATATGTTTGTTTGTTCTGCCAAAGTGCCGGATTTGTCTACGACTAAACCACATCCTGATGTTGATTTTTCTGAGTTGCTGTATGCATTCAAAGACGTATTGAAACGCGCAGATTTGCAAACCGCACATAACATTGATCGTGAAGTTTTAACTGTGCGCGAACGCATGAGTCGGATTTTAAAACAATTGCAAACAGATAAATTTGTAAATTTTGTGGATTTCTTTGATTACTCTGAGGGACGCTTGGGTTTAGTGGTAACTTTTTTAGCAATTTTAGAATTAACCAGAGAATGGGTTTTAGAACTAGTTCAATCTGAACCATTTGCACCAATATATGTGAGGTTACGTAATGAGCACTAATGAACAATTACCATTAATCTTAGAGGCACTATTATTTTCTGCGGGTCGGCCTTTAACGGAGCAGCAATTGTTGCAACTATTTGAAGAAACCGAACGACCAGGTCTGAGTGAAATACGCCAAGCCTTACATGAGTTGCAAAATACATATGCAAATCGCGGCATAGAGTTAACATCTATAGCGAGTGGTTATCAATTTCAATCCAGACTAGATTTTGCACAATGGATTTGTCGTTTATGGGAAGAAAAACCTAGTAAATATTCGCGCGCTTTATTGGAAACATTAGCTTTAATTGCTTATCGACAGCCAATTACACGTGGTGAAATCGAAGAAATTCGTGGCGTTAGTATTAGCCCATCGATTTTTAAAACTTTGCTTGAAGATCGCGGTTGGATTCGCGTCGTTGGACATCGTGATGTTCCTGGGCGACCAGGATTATACGCTACAACCAAAGTATTTTTAGATTATTTTGGTTTACAAAGTTTGGATCAATTACCAGCACTACCAGAAATTTTAGCGCTGGAAGATCCCGTTCTAGAAGAAGTAGTTGCCGAAAGCGCAGCAGCAAGACAAATGGAATTACCTGCTTTAGATGAAGAAGATACTCTCGAAGAAGGAATAGAAGAATTCGAAGAAGATCTCAAAGAAGATATGAATTAAATGTCAGAAGAAGTTCCGCAACGTTTGCAGAAAGTATTAGCGCAACGCGGGCTTGGCTCGCGGCGTGAAATAGAAAGATGGATTGAAGCTGGTAAAGTTTTAGTAAATGGTGAGCCTGCTGTACTTGGTACCAAGGTAAGTGCCAGTGATAAAATTAGCATCGATGGCCACAATGTTCAGTCAGCTGCTATGCGTCAACGTGTTATTCTATACAATAAACCAATTGGTGAAGTTTGTACTCGCAGCGATCCTGAAGGTCGAATTACAGTCTTTGAACGTTTGCCAGAATTAGTTGGACAGCGGTGGATTAATATTGGTCGCCTTGATATTAATTCAGCAGGTTTGATTTTGTTTACAACTGATGGCGACCTAGCGAATAAATTAATGCATCCTAAAGCAAATATAGAACGTGAATATGCAGTACGTATTTTAGGACCAGTAACTGAGAAGATTTTACGCAACGTAACCACAGGCGTTACGCTTGATGACGGCACTTTTGCCAAATTTGAATCAGCTAACTTTGTAGGTGGTAAAGGGGCGAATTTGTGGTATGATGTCACTCTCAAACGCGGGCTGAACCGCGAGGTGCGACGCATTTGGGAATCACAAGGTTTACAAGTAAGCCGTTTGATTAGGATTAGATATGGAAATATTAAATTGCCGAAGGATTTGGCAGAAGGTAGGTATATTGAATTAAATTACGAAAGTGTCAAAGCTTATACGTAATTATAAAAATAATATAACGAGGTAGCGATGCCGAAAGTTTTGCATGGTACAGAAGGTACATTACCAGATGGATCAGATCCACATGGGGCATCAAATGGAGCTGTTTGCGAGATAGTTTCCGATCAATCGTTAGAACTTGATGGCAGCACGTATTACGATTTCGATCAATTAGCCGCTGATGAGTTGGTGAGCAAATTAGTTGATGAACCTATGCAGGTTGAAAGCGCGACTATACAAACCAATACTGCGCATGACAAGCAACAGCTAGCTCTGCGAGCTTACATAAGAAAAATGATGCTTGCTGAGATTGGAGCTCCGAGTCTTTCGGAAGATAGCTTGGTAGAAAGATATTCAATCGTAAATCCTCAATACTGGGCAACTGATAATTATATATCTAGGGTAGTATCAGAAGCGGTAAAACAATCTAAAAAATCTCTAACCCCTACTGGTACATTACTAAGCGATGAAGATACCTTATTTGCACCTAATAAAATGACTATCACAATCGCTGCGAATCAGATTCTTGATCCGCAATCGCCGGCAGACCTGACTGCCAAGCTTAATGATTTATCAGATTCTATAGTCGCAATCCTCAAATTAAACCCATCAATTATGCAGCATAGAATATTTTTTCCATTTCATTATGGAAGAATGAGTCATTGGTGTTTAGCGGAATTAGGCTTTAGTACCACTACGGCTACTGTAACTGGAACTGATGAGATAAAAACTCACATCGATCAAATAAATTATTTGCAGGTCTATGACTCATTGCAGTCAGTTCCAAGAACAGAGCAAATTAAAAATATTCTAAATCCGATGCTAGAGAGGCATATGTTTGATGCCGAAGATTTACACTACAATATTGTTTTGGTACCGGTTAAGCACCAAAACGATGGGCTAACTTGTGGAATAATTGTTGCCGCTTGGCTGCAAGAAATTATTAATTGCGGTAAGATACAAATTAGAAAAAGTGCTGGTGAGTATACCCAAGCAGAAAAGCTTGAGATGCGCATGCAGCAATTAGAATTGGTAAACGACCCAAGTTTTACGCAAGCGCAAATCGATAATTTAAATGATTATCGCTGCACAGATAAAGTTGCAGCCAATGATACCATCAAGCATTTGCAGCAGGTGCTAACTACATATTTATCTCAATTAGAAGATCCTGCAAAAATTGAATTCGAACAGATTGCCAAGCAATTTTTAATTACCGATTTGCTGTTGACCAAAATTAACGTGGCTGCTGCTTATACAGCAGAGGATTTTGGTTATGATCCGGATTTGGCCGAAATTTGTGCACTTAAACTAAAAGCTCTAAATGTTGAACCAAATGCAGTTCAACCAGCAACAGGTTTAGATCAGCAAGATCGAGAAAATACTAGTAAATTAAGAGGTTGGTTTAGCAATCACGAGGCAGAACTAATAGAGAATGGCATTAGAGATGCGTTCTTTACCGACATTGATTCTAAGGGTGTTAAAACTGATGCCTTACTGTGGCGTCAGCAAAAAAGCTTAACAGCTGCAGTAAACAATCTCAAAACTTCAGAATTACCTTTTGAATACAAAGATGGTAGAGAATGTCTGGTCGAGGTTCTAAGCCGCATCTATTTACCAGACGATCAGCAGCTGAAGTCAGAATTAGAACAACATAAAGCTCATGAACAATGGCTTGTCAAAAAAGCTGTCAAGCGTTCGGTTGTCCAAAAGTCTGTCAAGCGTTCACTAACGATTCGTACTGATCTAGCGAATGGATTAGATGTTGATGATTATCGTGATGACTTTCGTCTATTACCTGAAGATGACGAAATGGATGAGCCAGTGCCAAAAAAGCATGCTGATGCTAAAGCATCAACTGCACAACTTATTCCACAAGCAGTTTATATAGATGAACGCACATACTTTCTGATGGCGACCTGCGTTGGTAGAGAAATATTAGGTGCAATCAAAGAGGCGATATTGATTGGGGATGAAAAGGTTGAATATGTCGGAGAGTTAGCGAATCTTAAAAGGGTTGGCAGCGGTGTAGAAGCGCGGTTTTTGCCAGCGCTTGGCATTCAAACCATGTTTATGGGGTTTAGAGATGGTACAGGAGCTTTGCTTGCTGGGACTGTAAAGTGTTTTCTAGGCGAAGAATTTAGATTTGGGACAGATGTGCTAAGGGTGTATTGCGAGGGTAATATTGAAAATCGGCAACTTAATGGATCGGTATTGGTGCGCCTGATAAGATGGCCTGGGAATGCAACTGAGTTGAATATTGGTAACGTAGAATTTGAACAAGGTATTCCTAAGATGCCGGCTAAGTATAACCCTAGTTTAATATCTACAGAATTGTTTTCAGCGTTTCTTACTTACTGTAACCTTAATAAAGGTAATTTAATATTCTCTTTAGCTTACCCAAAAAATGATCTAACTCTGCAACAGTTTTGGCGTAATTCGTTTTTAAGCAAGTTTTTCGCACAACAAGAAGAGCAAGTAGTTACTCAAACATCCAGCCTGAGCGGTAAAGAATTGTATGAATTAAGAAAAGCGGCTACAGAGATATTATATTTAAAAAATGCAACCCGAAAAATAAGACCTGTAGAAGTTAATCAAACTGATTTAATCGATAAATCAAAACGAATCAAAAGATCAATAACATTTTAGTTACTACTAATAGTGAGGAATAACATGTCACAACAACCGCCACAAATGCCTGTAAATGATCGAGTTAGACAATTTCATAAAAGAACACGAATCAGAGCTGAATCTACTAGTACACCTGAAACAGGTGCAAATTTATACGACGTATACCCTAATGTTAATCCATTCTATCGATACACTGCAGAAGATATACAAAACATAATTAAGGCGTATTTAGCAAAGCGTCGGCTGTCCTGCAAGCCTGGAACAGGAATTGTGCAGCACCAAGAAAACTTAATGCAAGTTGAGGATGATTCTGAAGTAAAAAGCACATTCTCATTGGGCAACTTTGAACATGTTGCCATTGATGCGCCTAATAATCATCGGGAAAATTTTAAACTTTTGCGCGAAAGAATTGGCACAATAATAGAGTCAAATAATCTTGGCTTAACTGATATTTCTAAACATATGATTGTAGTTCCATTTAGCGCTCGAGAAAACCATATCGCTTTGGCTCTAATGAGCTTCGAACTTGAAAAAGTTGATGCACAATTTTATTTAAAACCAAGTTTTATTGTGCAGATTGATGATCCATCTCTTGGCTCGGATGACTATTATCAAAAAGTGGCAGATCAGCTTTACCACGCTCTGTTCAGATACTCAAATCCTCACGATATACTAGAGGCAAAACGCCTAAACGTTAACCTGTCTAGGATTATTTGCAAGCAAGTTAATGATGATTTTGATTATGGTGTAGTAGTGGTCAATAGAATGGTTGAGTTTTTAGATCATAATCAATTATCACCGTCATATGATGCGAGTACGTATAGTGTTGGGGAACTATATCATCTGCGCAAGAGACACATTTCTACCTGGCCTGCATTATCCGAAATTCAAAGCGAGAATATGCCTTCTAAGGAAACAATTGCAAGCATGATAACAAGTAGAGCGGTGTTAAACATGGAGTTGGAGCCAACTGCAAGATTTGTAGATTTATCGGATAGTCTTAATAATCAGTTTCAAGGCAACGAATATGATGGATTACCTGTTGGAACTGCGCATGAAGTTATTAATGGCAGCAAATATACAGGGCAATTCGTAAATGGCAGACGTAAAGATATGGGGCAGGAAGAGAATCCTGCTAATGTATCTGGTTATGGCGTTGAAACATCGTTCAATGGTTCAAGAGATGCAGAAGGTAATTATCTAGACGGTGACATTTGCGCTATTATAGGCACCGCCTACACATATGATATAAAAGATACTACTTTTGTAGGGCCATTTAAGCTTTTATTTCAAGGTAAAATTAAAAATGGGGTTATAAACGGCGGTCCGGGCAAAATATTTGCAGTGGGCCTTGTATCAGAGCAAGTAAGAAATCCAATAACAGGCGAATTGGAACATCAATTGGTGCATAAATCAATTCAAGTCTGTACTGTCTCTAGTTTTACAGATGGAGTGGTTAATCACCATGATCCAATCAATCCGGATTTTTTTATTAGCCCTTCATTTTATTATTTTGGAATCGCTACCTGTGCACAAATTCTAAATTCAGTAGTATGCCAGAGTGAAGATAATAAAGAATTCAGACACAGGTTCTATCTGCATAAAGTTGATGAGTATCTGTGCCCAGATAATATTACATGGCATAACGATAAACTAGAGTCTATTCAGGCAGGATTGTCGGCTAACGATTTAAGTGTGAAAAATGCAAATTCGACTGAAAAAGATACTAAAATTTTGGCAGGCCTACTTTTTGAGAGAAAGGTGCTTGAGAAGAGGTTGTCAATTATTCAGGACTGGCTGAACACTGCACAATCATATATAGGTAAGCCTGGATTTTATGACGCTGCCTTTGAAGTGAGAAAAGGCCTGATTCAAAGCCAAATGCCTAGAAGCCGCTGTAATAGCTTGGAGAATAGTAGTTTATCATTACCTTTAACAAGTTCTGGGTCACCGCCTGTAGTTCAAAGTAACGGTGTTAAGCGGATTCGTTTTGTGGAAGGGGCTGAAGCACCAAGTGGGATCGTCCTGCCTCCACAATTAACCCTCACTCAAGGAGATTTTACTAACAGTGGAGTGGTTGCAGTCCCAACTTTAGAACTATCAGAGCAAACATCTGGTGCTGAATCTAATAAATCAACCAAGAGTTCAAGCCATCAAGCGGATAGTAAATCTGACGATGAAGAGATGCTAGGCATGCCTGCTCAAAGGCCCATAACGCATCTCCTAGATGTAAGGCGAAACTCGCCACCTCTATCAGGATTGATCTTGAGCAGATCTCCACGCTGCAGTACTGAGGCAACAGATGAGGTTGAGGAATTAACTAGAAAATTAAGTTCGCCGCGTCTTGGTGGGAAGCGAGAATGACCTGCCCATTTGCTTCGCATATATCATTCATTAAGTATGTATAATGCGCAGCAACTTGTGCGGGTGTAACAAGCGTATCTTGCTTTTCCGCAGGATACGCTTGTTTGCGTAATGCAGTCTGTACTTTGTCAGGCATTACTGCGTTTACTTTTATTCTGGTTATATTCGCGCACTCCGAAGCTAGCATTTGCAGCATGCTCTTGATGCCAGCATTAGCAACTGCATAAGCTCCCCAATTGGCCTTGCTCTCCAAACCTACATTATTCAGAGTAAAAATAATTTTGCCGCTTGCTGCCTGTTTTAATAAAGGCAGTGTGCTTTGGGTTAAAATAAATGCACTATTCAAATTTACCTGTAATACTTGATACCAAGTTTGAATATCATAATGTTCTAGTGGCGTTAGATTACCCAATATACCTGCACAATGAATTAAGCCATCAAGTCGACCAATCACGTTGCTAATGTATCTGCGCAAATCGTCATAATCGGTTAGGGTTGCGCTACATAAATTAAACGGGTATAACGTTGGTTTTGGTTTACCGGCAAGGACAATTTCATCGGACAGGGTTTCTAAATCTTGCATAGTACGACTTAACAAAATAAGTTTTGCATTCTGCGCCGCGAATGCTTTGGCAACAGCACGCCCAATGCCACGTGAAGCACCGGTAATTAGGATCACTTTATTGTCTAACATCTTGTCACCATGATTGAAATTGCATTAACATTAAATAAGTTTATTTTGCTATAGTAGCATATTCGACTCGGTAGTAGTTGGGGGTTAAATAATATGGCAATTTCTATGCTTACTGATCCAGATAGTATTCGTGCTTGGAGCAAACGTAACCAAGCGAATATGCATAGAGATCAATCTAATAGTATAATACTAGTACAGTTTGCTCTTAATCGACTTAAAGAATTATATTGTGAGAATAAATACATAGCTGATCGCTTAAAAGTGCGGCAAGAAATTTTTGCAGCACTACAACACGCGGCTACTGAATCGATGCCTGCTAATTCATTTGCCAAGTTTTTATGGGGTTTAGTGCTGCAAGATGGTTTTGGTTGTGAGCATGCTGATCTTGAAACAGGTAAAGCTTTAATATTGGTCGCGGCTAAAGTACATCGAGACCCAGAAGCCTTAAACTACCTGGCTTGCAAGCAGTTCAATGCCAATCCTGAAGTTGCGATTAAATTATTTAGACTTGCTGCAGAACAAGCTCATCCGCACGCTTGGAAAAGTTTAGGTATCGCATATTTGTATGGTAATGGTGTAAAACAAGACTATTCTGAGGCTTTGCGATGTTTGCAGCAAGCTGGGGAAGTTGCTCAGGTTTTATATTCCAGATTACAAACCAAACTAAGGCGGGATGTCAAAAAAGAACAAGAACGGCGTTCCAATATTTCAGAAAGTAGATCAAGAACAAGATTTTTATTTAAATGACGTGTCATCCCCGCCGAGCGGGAGCGGGGATCTAGATCCCCGATAAGTGCTTTGCACTTTCGGGGATGACAGATTGCAAAATTTCATAAGCCAATATTTCTTTGCGTAAGTTTGGCAATACAACTGGATCTGAAAACTTGCTGAAAATCGTCACCTGATTCTGATCCTGGTTAAACACTTTGCCATTTTCCACATTGTTGGCAAGCACAAAGTCGATCTTCTTGTCTTTTAACTTATTGGCGGCATGCTGGTATAAATTAGTCGTTTCTGCCGCAAAACCGACGCAAATTGGTCTTAGTTCAGTTGATAATTGCGCAACTGTGGCCAAAATGTCTGGGGTGCGCTCTAATTCTAATTGCATCGTAATAGCAGATTTTTTAATTTTTTGGGTTTGATATTTGATTGGGCGATAGTCGGCCACTGCAGCACAAGCAATAAACAGATCAACTTTAGGTGTGTTGTTGGTGGTTTGTAAGACAGCTTCGAGCATTTCCTGCGCGCTTGTTACTGCAACGAAGTTAAGACCTTGTGGTGGTGGCAAACTGGTTGGTCCGCTAATTAAAGTAACTTTAGCGCCGAGCTTATGCGCAGCAGCTGCTAGAGCATAGCCCATCTTGCCAGAACTATGGTTAGATATAAATCGCACCGGATCGATGGCTTCTTTAGTCGGGCCTGCAGTAATTAGCACATGCTGGCCACTGAGGAGTTGTGGCGCAAAATGTGCGTTTAGGTGTTCTAATAATTGTTGTGCCTCGAGCATTCGTCCTGGGCCAATTTCACCACATGCTTGACTGCCGCTAGCTGGGCCTAAAATAGCTACCCCACGATGCTTCAAAGCGGTTAGGTTGTCTTGGGTTGCAGTATTCTGCCACATCTGCTGATTCATGGCTGGGGCGATTAAAATAGGGCTGGTGGTAGCAAGACAAACGGTGCTTAGTAGATCATCCGCCAAACCAAATTGCATCTTGGCCATAAAGTTTGCGGTTGCCGGGACAATCAATAAAACTTCTGCCCAACGTGCAAGATCGATATGACTCATCGCAGATTCATTTTCGACAGATAGCAGCTCGCTGTAGACTTTCTCGCCGTTTAGAGCTTGGATACTTAGCGGGGTGACAAATTCATGACCACTAGCGGTTAGAATTACTTTTACCTGTGCTTTGTGTTCCTTTAACAAACGAATTAATTCTAGAACTTTATAGGCAGCGATTCCGCCGGTAATCCCGATTAAGATTCGTTTATTATTTAAATTGTTATACATATTTTATTTCAGTCTGTTGTTTTAGCACATTTACATGCAGAGCAATATTCAAACCGTACAGAATTAAATCTGGACGCAGAACTGAAAAAATATTCTGCCGCATAAATAAATGCGCAAAACCACCTGTGCCAATAATTATTGGTTTTTGCTGTGAAAATTCATTGGCGCAAATATGTTGGGTGATTTCTTTTACTGTAGCCAATTGACTGTAATACAGGCCAGATTGAATATTTTCAGTGGTAGAACGACCGATTACGCTCTTGGGTTGGATAATTTCAACCGGAAATAATTTGGCGGTATTGGATTGGAGGGCATTCATAGATAGTTGAATACCAGCCATAATAACGCCACCTAAGTATTCCTTATTGGCGCTAATCGCACAAATGGTCGTAGCGGTACCAAAGTCAACGATGATTAAATTTTGCTGCGGGAATTCTGCCATAGCGGCAATAGCATTAGCTATACGATCTGCGCCTAATTCAGATGGGTTACGATAATTAATTTGTAGCCCAGTATTAGCTCCAGCCTGTAAGAAAAATGGTGTGATAGCAAAATATTTGATACAGGCGGCACGCAAAGAGTAATCTATATTAGGTACTACAGAGCAAATAGCAATATGTAGTATTTTGGCTGGATCAAAGTTATTTTCACGCAAAATTGATTTTAAACAGGTGCCGTGTTGATCCGAGCTATAGGCAGATTTACTGTCATAACGAAAACGCAACAAAATTTTGCCTTGGGCAAAAATCCCGCCATAAATCTGTGAGTTTCCCACGTCTAGACATAAGATCATCGCAATCCACCTGTGATCAAAGATTTTTGGCAACTATAGCAAAGAGTTAATAGTATATCCATACCTCAGTTAGAAACATAAACGTGTGTAACTACAATTATTCTTTCTTGGGCTCAAAATCTAAGGCTATCGAATTAATACAATAGCGTAATCCGGTAGGATTGGGCCCATCTTCGAATACATGTCCTAAATGTGCACCGCAATGTTGGCACACAACTTCGGTCCGATCCGGCAGAAAAAGATTACCTTGATCGACTTTTAAATCCACGCTACTGGTAGATTTAACATCATAAAAACTCGGCCACCCTGTGCCAGAATTGAATTTAGTATTCGAATCAAACAATAAATTTCTGCAATTACTGCACAGATATTGGCCATCGGCAAAAAATTTATCATACTTGCCAGAAAAGGGTGGTTCGGTTCCGCACTCCCGTGTCACCCGATATACTTCTGGATCTAATTCTTGTTTCCATTCATCGTTGGATTTTTTAATTTTCATTGTTGAACTACCTTCAATCATTAGCAATCGTTAAATAGATATTATAGTCGTAATTTATATTATTGCTGTTAATTAAAGTGATTTACTGATTTGATTTACATATCTTGCAGGGTGGAAGTTATATCGCCTCGCTCAAACCAAAATTGTTGACGATTCAAATCCGGTTGGAGAAAACAAATCAAGCAAGGCGATATAGTTTTATCCTAGCGACAAGTTTAGATTTAGTCAAGTATATTAAGTCATGATGCATGTTTAAAAAAGTATTTTGTGAATTTTTGCCGAATTAACATCTGCAGTGTAAATGTTTTGGCAGATTTATTTGCAGATGATGCTAAGTATTATTTTCAGATTGTAGCCTTGATACAATCTGCTGTGTACTTACCACTCAACAGGGCGCCTTCCAAGGTTGCCGGCAAACCAGTTTGGAGGTAATCGCCAGTAAGCCAGAGATTTTTTATTTTGGTTTCAGGTGCTGGACGTATTGCCTGGGTTGCAACATCGCAAGTAAATGCTGCGCGCTTTTCACAAATAAATTTGAAATCTATAATCTTGGGTAAATCAGG
The DNA here is from genome assembly GCA_964409995.1 of uncultured Legionellaceae bacterium. Classification (GTDB taxonomy): domain Bacteria; phylum Pseudomonadota; class Gammaproteobacteria; order UBA6186; family Azoamicaceae; genus JAGVLG01. The sequence continues at coordinate 14,266 of CAYPGU010000027.1, forward strand.
AAAAATGCTGTAAATTTCAAGTGAAATCTGCTTAACAAGCTGATCTTTAGAGCTGTAATCCTTCGCTTGTGGACCAGACATTACTACGCTTAAAACATTCCGCTGTTCACCGATACCTCGATCGACAATCCACTGACATTTAGTATCGGTAAAACCAACTATTGGATGCGGCAGTTGGAGTGGCTGTTCGAAAATCAAATAAATAGTTGTGATAGGTTGGAAACTAAAAGCCGTTAATTGCTGTTTTAGACTTTGCAGCTCTTGGAACGGTGTAAGCAACTCAGCAGCTTGCCATGGCTGGGCTGCGACCACGATATGCTCGGCTTGCCATTTCTGTTTGCTAATCGCAAGCAGGGAAGCATCAGCAAGGAACTTAAGTTCCTTTACGGCTTGATTGTATACAATGTTATGACCATTGGAGCGCAAGTAATTTTCTAAATGTGCCGGTAGCAAAGCACTAAGATCTACTGCTGGCAAATACCAATTACTATTGGTAGTGCGGCCAGTGAAAGAACGCTGTAATACATTCAAAAATACCTGTGCAGAAGCGGATTTGATTTCAGTGGTCATAATCGCCAACGCAAGTGGTTCCCAGAAATGTCGAATAATAAACTCTGATTGGTTGTAGTTCGTAAGCATCTGTAGAACAGTACAATCATTAGCCAATTTAAAACTAATTTTGGCAATTCGATAACAGAATTTTATAACCTGGTACTTTTCGCGCCATGGCCAATTTTTAGCAGTTAAAATTCCAAATAACAAATTGAGCGGTGCTGGCAGAAAATTAGATAGTTTTAAATCTAATTGCGGTGCATTGGCATAACGTAACTGCAGGGGTAGGACTTTAAAGACTTCACTTTCCGGAATATTTAATTCACGTAAGACTTGCCGCAAAGTATGGTAAGCACCGATGGCCAAATGTTGGCCATTATCTAAACGATAATTTTGAAAGTTAATGCTGCGCGCACGACCACCGGCTTGTCCTCGCTGTAGGGGAGGTCGCCTGAGGTGATCTCGGGATA
>CAYPGU010000028.1:0-14818 GCA_964409995.1 uncultured Legionellaceae bacterium
AGACTTTTAGTATGGCGAGTGTGTTGGAAAAGACCAAAGTAACGGCGGCGACTTTAGTTGATACTAAACCAGGCTATTTAAAATTGCGCGGCGGAGTAGTTCGTGACATTCATAATAATGGAGTAATCGATGTTGGATCTATTCTCAAGGAATCGAGCAATATTGGGATTACCAAATTAGTGCTCAATTTGCAGCCAAGTGATCTATGGGATACATATGATCGTTTTGGTTTTGGTTGGAGTACCGAATGTGGATTTCCTGGGGAAAACTCAGGTTCTTTGACTCTGCCTAGGCCGGATCAGTCTTTTGTAATGGCTACTATGTCATTTGGCTATGGCGTCACTGTCACCCCATTACAGCTCGCGCAAGCTTATGCTATTATTGGCGCCGGTGGGATTAAACGACCGATTAGTTTTATAAAGGTTGACGAAAATCCTGAAGGGGTGCGTGTAATAAGTGCCAAAGTAGCCCGCCAAGTATTAGAAATGCTAACTATAGCTGTTGAGCACGACCAATCTAACGCTCGAGTTGCTGGTTATAGGGTGGCGGGAAAGACTGGAACCGCGCATAAAGTTGGCAAAGATGGTTACCAAAAAGATCGATATCGAGCAGTCTTTGGTGGTTTAGCTCCGGCAATTAATCCGAAGTTAGCTATCGTTGTTATTATTGATGAGCCGCGTGCCGGTGAATACTATAGTAATCTAGTTGCGGCTCCGGTTTTTGCCCGCATCGCGAGCGGAGCTTTGCGCTTATTTAAGATCGCCCCAGATTTATTAGATACGCATGGCGTACATGTAGCACATAACGGGAAAATTTAGTGACATTAACAGAAGTTCTGGCTTTTTTAGGCGTGTCATCCCGGGCGAGCGCGCAGCGCGCAGACCCGGGATCTGAATCTCGCCTACGAGATATACGAATCGACAGTCGCCAAGTCCAACCGGGTGATTTATTCGTGGCCGTGCCAGGTAAAACTTTTGACGGGCGCAATTTTGTAGGGCAGGCAGTTGGTAATGGCGCAGCGGCAGTATTAGTTGCTACTGGTGATGCGCAAATAAATATCTCAAGCACAGTACCAATTATTCAAGTTCATGATTTACCTCGTAAACTGCCAGAATTAGCGGCTTATTTCTATGGCTATCCAAGTGATGTATTAAAAGTAATTGGCATCACTGGCACGAATGGCAAAACATCTTGCAGCCATTACATAGCGCAATTAATGCAAGCCGTTGGTAATAGCTGTGGCGTGATGGGCACTTTAGGTAATGGCATGTTGGGTAATTTAACTCCAAGTTCATTAACCACTACTGATTGTTGCATGTTGCAAATGCAGCTGGCAGATATATTACACTTGAACGCCAAGTACGCAGCGATTGAGGTAACCTCGGTAGCTTTGGATCAGCGTCGAGTAGCAGGTACAAGTTTTGACACTGCAGTGTTTACCAATTTATCCCAGGACCACTTAGATTACCATGGCGATATGCAAGAATATTTTGCCGCTAAACTGAAACTATTTACTGAATACAAACCAAAAAACTGTGTGCTAAATTTAGATGACGCAGCAAGCGCGGTTATATTAGATAAACTTAGCAATCTCAACTATACACGTCACCCATTGCAGAGCGCGAATAGTAACGACTCATGTCATCCCGGGCAAAGCGCGAAGCGCGTCGACCCGGGATCTGAATCTTGCAAAAGCATTTACACATACTCAATTAATAATCCTAACGCAGATTTATACCTACAAGACAACCTCTTGCACACCCCATGGGGTAGTGGCGTGTTAAACTCGCCGTTAATTGGTCAATTTAATTTAAGTAATTTGTTAGCCTGTATTGCATGCTGTGCATTGCAGGGAGTGGCATTAAAAGATATTTTAGCTGCGGTACCGAATTTGATCGCAGTTGCGGGCCGCATGCAGAGAGTAACTACTAACGATGCACCGCAAGTGGTTATCGATTATGCTCATACGCCGGATGCTCTGATCAAAGTTTTGCAAACATTGCGCGCCTATAAACCAGCTAAACTTTATTGTATCTTTGGTTGCGGTGGCGATCGAGATCGTACCAAACGACCTTTAATGTTTCAGGCCGCTTTGGAATATAGTGATCAAGTGATTATCACCCAGGATAACTCGCGCACTGAAGATCCGCAGCAGATTGTACAGGATATGTTGCAAGGTAAAGATCCGACTGATCAAGTTAGCATCGAATTAGATCGGGCTAACGCGATTGCAAAAACAATTGCTCAGGCGACAAAATTCGACATGATATTAATTGCAGGTAAAGGCCATGAAGATTATCAAATTATTGGCACTGTCAAACATCCGTTTTCAGATTTACTAGTTGCCAAACAGGCGCTAGATAACAGGAGTTAAAGCGTGGAAAACATAACAGCAGTACAAATAAGTAATTATCTAGATATAGATTATACTGGTCCAGATGTAACCTTTTCCTCTATCGCAACAGATAGCCGAAGTTTAAAACCAGGTGCCTTATTTGTCGCTCTCAAGGGGGAGAATTTTGACGGGCATGATTTTATTCCTGAGGCAATTCAGCGTGGGGCAAATGGATTGTTAGTGAGTAAAAACATCAATCCGAGTATCCCAGTGCTGCAAGTTAAAGATACATTGTGGGCATATGGTCAAATTGCAGCAATGTATCGTAGTCAGTTTAAAATTCCTATGGTTGCAGTTACCGGCAGCTGTGGTAAAACTACCACTACCAGTATGATAGCAACCATATTGCGTCAATCAGCTCGCGTCTTGTCTCCAGATGGTAGTTTAAATAATGAAATTGGTTTGCCCAAAACATTATTGGATTTGACGCCGGAAGATCAATATGCAGTTTTGGAGATGGGCGCGCGCTGCAAAGGAAATATAAAGTATTTAATGGAGTTAGTGAATCCAGATATCGCTTTAATTACCAATGTTGCTCCGGTGCATATTGAAACTTTTGGTGATCTAGATGGGGTTGCTGCAGTTAAAGGTGAAATTTATGATTGCTTGCGTCCGCATGGTACAGCAATAATTAATGTGGACGATGCGTATGCGCCGTATTGGTTGAGCAAACTAAAAACGCAAAACGTGATTACATTTGGCTTGGAACGTACCGCAGACATTACATGTGCTTATATTGTCGAAGAGCATCATCAAATTAAATTTGAACTGGTTACTGATATTGGTACGACCCAAGTTGTATTGCCAGTCGTTGGTTTGCACAATGTCATGAATGCATTATCCGCTGCGGCTGTGGCTAGAGCTCTGGATATTTCATTAGAGGAAATCAAAGCTGGTTTAGAGAGTTTCAAGCCGGCAAAATGGCGCATGCAAATTAAAGTTGGCAAAAATGGTGCAAAAATTATTGATGATAGTTACAATGCCAATCCCGTTGCTATGCAGAAGGCGATCGATGTCCTGGTCAAGCAAACTGGGCGTAAAATTATGGTGATCGGCGACATGCGTGAATTAGGCCCGCAAGCAGAATCGATGCATAAAGTTTTAGGGCAGCAAATCAAAGCAGCAGGAATTGACGTGCTGCTTGGTTATGGAGATTTGTCGCGTTTAGCGGTAGATGAATTTGGTAATAATGCGTATTTCTATGCTGATAAAGAAAAATTAATTGCTTATCTAGACACACTATTAGAGCCGAATACTGTAGTTTTGATTAAAGGATCTAGAGGCATGCAGTTGAACGAAGTAGTAAGTGCAGTAGTAGCAGAACATAGTTAAATTTAAGAGGGCGAACAGCAATGTTATTATGGTTATGTAATTTATTACAAGAATATTATCATGCTTTTGCAGTGTTTCAATATATCACGTTACGCACAGTATTTGCTGCGTTAACTGCGCTGTCGATTTCGTTAGTCTTGGGGCCAACGATTATTAGGCAATTAGCCAAAGCACAAATTGGTCAAGTAGTGCGCGATGATGGTCCGCAAAGCCACTTATCGAAAAAGGGCACACCTACTATGGGTGGAATTTTAATTCTAACCTCGATTGCGATTACTACCTTGTTGTGGAGTAATTTGGTCAATGTTTATGTCTGGACAGTTTTGGCGGTGACTTTAGCATTCGGCATAATTGGTTGGGTGGATGATTATCGCAAACTGATTCGCAAAGACCCGCGTGGTTTGCCTAGTCGTTGGAAATATTTTTGGCAGTCAGTTTGTGGTTTGGCTACGGCAGTTTTTTTATATTGGATAGCCAAAACGCCAGCTGAGACAAATTTATTAGTTCCATTCTTTAAAAATTTGGCGATTCCGCTCGGCGCCTTCTACATCATATTTACTTATTTTGTTATTGTAGGAACCAGCAACGCAGTGAACCTGACTGACGGGTTAGATGGCTTAGCGATTCTGCCGACGATTTTAGTTGCCGGCGCCTTGGGTATCTTTGCTTATGTCACTGGGCATGCGAAGTTTGCTCAATATTTAGTTTTACCTTATGTTCCTGGCGTTGGCGAATTGGCGGTGTTTTGTGGCGCGATTGTTGGTGCAGGTTTAGGATTTTTATGGTTTAATGCCTATCCCGCGCAAATCTTTATGGGCGATGTTGGAGCCTTAGGTTTAGGCGCCGCTTTAGGATTGATTGCGGTGCTAGTGCGTCAAGAACTAGTGTTATTTATTATGGGTGGTGTGTTTGTAGCGGAAACATTGTCGGTGATGCTGCAGGTTGGTTCTTACAAATTACGCCGCAAAAGAATTTTTAAAATGGCACCGATTCATCACCATTTCGAATTAGTTGGGTGGCCAGAGCCACGCGTAATTGTCCGATTTTGGATTGTGACTGTGATATTGGTGTTGTTCGGATTAGCGACAATTAAACTTAGATAAGATGCAGAATCAAGAACATTATTTAGTAGTAGGTTTGGGTGTTACTGGTTTATCGGTGATTGCCTATTTACGCAGTAAAAATAAAAATGTGTCGGTAACTGATAGTAGGGCGGTGCCGCCACAACTCCAGGTTTTATCGACTAAATTTCCCCAAGTGCCAGTGATCTTAGGAGACATAATTGTCCCGCATGATATTACGCATATTGTGTTGAGTCCTGGTGTAGCCTTGTCCACGCCGGCGATTACTGAAGCAATGGCGCGTGGAATTCCTGTTTGTGGTGATATTGAATTATTTGCTCATGTAGTAGATAAGCCGGTGCTTGCGATTACTGGATCGAATGGGAAAAGTACCGTGACAAGTTTATTGGGCGCGATGGCTGCGGCTTGCGGCTTAAACCCAGGCGTCGGTGGCAACCTTGGAACTCCGGCCTTAGATTTACTAAACCCACAAGCACAATGTTATGTTTTGGAGCTATCGAGCTTCCAACTAGAAACTACTTCCAGTTTGCATTGCAAAGCAGCAACGATTTTGAATATTACCCCTGACCATATGGATCGCTATGCAGATTTAAATGCTTATCAACAAGCCAAACAAAGAATTTATCTAAATTCTGAGTGCGCGGTAATTAATCGTCAAGATCCGCTGACTAATGTGCCTGCGCAGTTGCAAATACCAAGCATAAGCTTTGGTTTGGATCGGCCGCAAAATGGCAATTACGGATTAATCGAACGCAACCAACAATGGTTCTTAAGTAAAGGAACTGAGCCTTTAATCGCGGTAAATGATTTAGGTATGCTTGGTCAGCATAATGTTGCAAATTCACTTGCTGCATTAGCGTTAGGTGAAGCGGCTGGTTTTGCTTTACCAATTATGTTGCAAACTTTACGTGAATTTACTGGTTTACCACACCGCTGTGAAAAAGTAGCCACTGCGAATGAAGTATTGTGGATTAATGATTCCAAGGGCACCAATGTTGCCTCAACCATAGCTGCAATTTCTGGCTTGGCGCAGAGCATTGCCGGCAAATGGATAATTATACTTGGCGGCCAAGGTAAAAAAGCTGATTTTACGCCATTAATTGAACCCCTTCAAAAACATTGTAAAGCAGCTATATTGATAGGAGAGGATCAGCAGCAGCTTTGGGATTTACTCAATTCTAAGGTGAGTTGTTATAAGGCTAAGGACTTAGCCGAGGTTATTGATCTAGCAATACAGCATACGCAAGCAGGGGATGGTGTTTTGCTATCGCCGGCATGTGCGAGTTTAGATATGTTTGATAATTATATGCATCGGGGAGAGACGTTTAAGCAACAAGTGCTGCAAAGGATTGGTAAGCATGCAAAAACGGGCGCAAATTAAGTACAACCTAAACTTTGACCATTGGTTATTGTTTAGTGTTAGTGCAATCCTATGTCTTGGCTTCATCATGGTTGCTTCAGCCTCAGTTCCGGTTTCGGATCGTATTGACGTGTCGATGCTACATTTTGCTTGGCATCAGGGTATTTATATCTTAGCCGGATTATCGGCGGCCTTTATAGTAACATTTATCCCGATCGAAGCTTGGCAGAAATACAGTAATTTATTTCTTGCCGCCAGCGCATTCTTTCTAATCTTGGTTTTAATTCCTGGCGTTACGCGGCCAATTAATGGCAGCATGCGTTGGATTTTCCTTGGGCCAATTTCAGTTCAACCCTCTGAATTAGCCAAATTATCTTTAATTTTTTATATTTCTGGTTATATGGTACGCCGTAGCTATCAATTACAAAACACTTTACAGGGTTTTTTGATCCCGATGACGGTATTAGCTGCGGTTGCTTTATTGCTGATGTTGGAGCCAGATTTTGGTGCTGTTGTGGTTATCGCATCTACAATTTTAGGAATGTTGTTTCTCGGTGGAGTTAGAGTTAAAAACTTTTTAATTTTAGTACCGTTTATTCTGTGCGTTTTAGGTTTCTTGGCTATTTCATCTTCGTATCGTGTTCAAAGATTTATTGCCTTTCGCGATCCATGGGCAGATCAATTCGATAGTGGCTATCAACTGGTTCAGTCATTAATTGCCTTTGGGCGTGGCTCTTGGTTTGGCTGTGGCTTGGGAAATAGCGTACAAAAGTTATTATATTTGCCTGAGTCGCACAGCGATTTTATCTTTGCAGTAATTGCTGAAGAATTAGGCTTAGTTGGTGTATTGAGCGTGTTGGTTTTATATGGGATCCTGGCTTTTCGTGCCATGGAAATTGGTCGCCGAGCCAAGGCTAAAGGATTTGAATATGCTGGTAATTTAGCTTTTGGCATCGGCTTGCTGATATCCATACAAACTTTAATAAATATCAGTGTAAATATTGGCCTATTGCCTACTAAAGGTTTGACTCTACCACTAATGAGTGCTGGCGGAAGTAGTATGATTGTAGCTTGTGTAGCTATGGGGCTGCTATTTCGCATTGAATATGAGACTAGAGTTAACTAGACTTAAAGCATAGGCAGAATGGATTCTGAATATGCGAACAAAAATTTATCTAGCTGGGATATTTCTGGTGGCAATAACTGCCTCAACTTTGACCTATGCTGCGGCAGGCGCTTCCTTGTGGGGAGATCCTAATTCGCCTTCAATGGATGATGGCGTTGCAACAGCCGCGCCAGCTCCTTCGACAGCTCCAGTTATCGTCGATGAAGCTATGTTGCCTGCAGATCAACAGACCACGACCCCAGCGCCGCAAACAGAAACACCAGCTCCTGTTGAGGAAACAACCGTACCAGCTACCTCAGCACCAGAAGCTGCGCCAGTTACTAAATCAGAAACTGTCGCGCCGCCGCCACCTGCTAAAGCAAAAGCTACTAAGAGTGCCCCGGTCAGTAAAAGCAAGGCCAAGAAAGTAGCCACTCCAGCTACAGCTGCTACAACTATTCCAACCGATATAGACGCACCTTTAATTGAACCACCTGCAACTGGCACTAGAACAATTTGCGATGTATTCATGCAACAAGCAACTTTAAAAAGCGATCCACTATATAATACGAAAACTAGAGAAGAAGTAGAACGTCGGGTAAACATAGTAAATGACGAATTCGTATTCTTGCTACGTGATCCAGTCAACGCAAATACTTTGTACACACAATATAGGGATCTTTATATTAAGACATACTGTACAAAATAGCGGTTTTAGTACATTTAACTTACAATCCTGGAACTAATCATATTTTTACATGCCCAAGGTATATATATATGAGTAGGGGACTATTATGTTTGAGGAGCTATTTGCGAGTATAAGAGCTAATCGCGCAGATCTTACTGAGATAGATATACCACAAGTTACAGATATAGACACCATGCGCCAATTAATCGAAGCATTGGCAGCTAACAAGCATATAGTGTATATACACTTAAGTTTTGTCGACCTAAGAAATCCAGTTTGGGTTGCATTTTTCGAGGCATTAGCAACAAATAAAAGCATAAATAAAGTTGATATAAATAATTGCTATCAAGTATCTAATGAATGTGCAGTTGCTTTTGCAAATGCTATAATACAAAATGATACCATAACCACGCTGTTTTTAAGTGCATCATTTATGAACCATTTTTCTATGGTTGCGAATGCTTTAAAAGAAAACAATTCTGTAACCAAATTGACTGTGGCTTCAATGTTACCAGGTAACGATAATTATGTTCCGCTTGGCGACATGCTAAAAGTAAATAATAAAATAGAAGAACTAAAATTGCTGGATGGTGAGCTAACGCAGCAAGGAATTCAAATTCTCAAAGAAGCGTTGTCGGTTAATAATACTGTTAAACAGCTTGATGTTGAACATATGAGGGACCCTTCGGGTGTTAAAAGTTCTTTAAAAGCTGAAATCGATGCAATAAATCTACAAAGACACGATGAACAATTTTGTCTTTTTAGTGAAGCGGCGAAGGGAGGAAGAGTTAGAACAGATGATGGGAGACCTTTACCAAAATTACCAGAAAATGTGGTTGGTGGGCCAGAAATCACTAAAAAAGTCAGTACAGTTTATTCATATTTAGACCCACATGAGTCAATTAAATTGAAACTGTAGTTTTAAAACTTCTTACCATCGATAATGCGCTGCATATCTTTTTGATCTAAAGTCTCACGCTCCAACAACTCTGCAGCCATCTGATCTAACTCGGCGCGGCGTTCAATTAGTAACGCTTTTGCACGATCATAGCTGCGCTTGATGATAGCTTGCACTTCTTGTTCAATAATGCTGCGTGGAATGAATTGATTATTAGCGCCGTAGTAAATGGGCCCGATGCGTTTTGAATAGCCCCAATGTGCGACCATGTTGTAGGCTAATTCGGTGGCGTGTTTTAGATCACTTTCAGCGCCAGTAGTAATTTTTTGTTCGCCAAAGACTAGTTCTTCTGCGATGCGACCAGCTAGTTGGGTTGCGATAGTTGCTTCAATCTCTTCCAAATTCATTGAGTATTGATCGTTTTTTGGTTCAAAACTTGTATGGCCTAAACTTGGGCCGCGGGGAGTAATGGTTACTTTGTATAACGGATGCTCTTTGTTCAAGATGTGCCCAACTATAGCATGGCCAGCTTCATGATAAGCAGTAACTTTACGTACGTATGGCGTAATCTTCATTGCTTCGCGTTTCGAACCGAGAATGATGCGATCTTTTGCGACATCGAAATCAGTCATTTCAATTGCAGCTTTATTGCTTCTAGTTGCGCTAATCGCTGCTTCATTTACAAGGTTAGCTAATTCGGCACTGGAAAAACCAGGTGTCATTTTCGCTAATTTATTCACATTAACGTTAGATGCAACTTTAACTTTAGCTAAATATATATTTAATACTTCAACCCTTTCACTTAGAGTTGGAACATCTAGTTTGATATGTCTATCTAAACGACCCGGACGTAAAATAGCTGGATCCATAGCATCGATACGATTGGATGCACCGATTACAACTATGCCAGTATTTTTCGTCGTGTCTAAACCATCCATTTCAGCAAGTAATTGATTAACAGTTTGGGTTGACCAAGCCGGATCATGTGGATGCCTCTTATGCGCTAGAGCATCAATTTCGTCGATGAATATAATACACGGAGCATTTGCTCTTGCAATTTCGAATAATTGACGCACGCGTGCTGCACCAACGCCAACGAACTCTTCATCAAATTCTGAACCGGCGACAGCTATGAATGCAACATTAGATTCACCAGCAATAGCGCGCGCTAAAAGGGTTTTACCGGTGCCTGGTTCGCCGTATAACAAAACCCCTTTTGGAGATTTGGCACCTAAGCGGCCAAAACTTTTTGGATCTTGTAGGAAACTAATTATATCTTGTACTTCTTGTTTTGGTTCACTCAGACCTGCCACATCTGTAAAACGAGTGTTAATTTCATCAGCTGGAATTACGCGAATGCCTTTTGAAGCTTTGTCATTCGGGTTAACTTTTGAAGGATCCATTTCAGGATTTGATTCAGCAAAAACTCTTTTTGCTTGCGCCTGTCGAATAAAATTCTCACGTTGCATCTCTGCGGCTACATCGGTTGCTGCAATACGGCCAGCAAAATTAATGAATGCATAACAGCCAATAAACAGGAATACAATAATAAATAAACGTTTAATTGCTAGCCATTCGCTAACTTTTTCTGAAATAGTTTGGGGTTGGGCAGGAGCAATAGCTGCTGAATAAAGGGAGAAATTTTTGTTTAATGATTTATACGCCCATAACAAAAAGACCATCAAAAGTCCGGCAATGATTAGATTTGGCATTGTCTATACCCGCGTTTATTATTCTTATTGCGGCGATAGTACCAATATTTTAGTTCAGTGTCAAACATTGGTTAGGGGGCGGGTGGATATATAGGTGTAAATGCACCAAGGCCAGCTGTTGACATGATTAGCTAAACTAGACTAAGCTAGCCATTGAAAAGGAGAGTAATATGAAATTTATAAATATCCATGACGCCAAAACTAATTTGTCCAAATATTTAGAGCAGGTTGTTAATGGGCATGAAACTATAATTATCTGCAAAAACGGACAGCCAATTGCTCAATTGTGTGAATATAACAAAACTACTACTAGGAAATTAGGCCTTTGGAAGAATAAAATTAAAATCGCTAGTGATTTTGACCAGCTACCCCCTGACTTTACAAGGCATTTTGAATGAACTATCTACTAGACACATGTGTTTTACTCTGGGCGTTAGAGGATAATCGGGCCAAATTAGGTGATTTACAAGAAATTTTAATTAATCCACGCAATTATATAGCCGTTAGTGTAATTAGCTATTGGGAAATTGCCATCAAAAAGTCCTTAGGTAAATTAAAGGCCCCTGCTGGATTAGTGGAAGTAGTTGAGGAATCTGGCTTTACTTGGATAAATCTAGAAACTTCGCATATAGAAGAGCTTGAGAAGCTACCCCAGCTACATAATGATCCTTTTGATCGTTTGCTCATTGCCCAAGCTAAAGCGGAAGAGATGCTGCTTCTAACTACAGACCAAGAAGTCCAATCCTATTTTAATACTTGAAAATATCATCCTTGCCACGGATAATTAACCTATGAAAATCTTAATCATGGCCGGCGGTACCGGCGGACACATTTTTCCAGCCTTGGCGGTGGCTAAGCGCTTGCGCGAGCAAGGGCATATTGTGCACTGGTTGGGCGCACCGCACAGTATGGAAGCGGATATTACCCAGGCCAATGCAATTCCGATGCATTTTATTTCCATTGGTGGTTTGCGCGGAAAGAACTGGCGTACCAAATTATTTGCGCCATTAAGATTAAGTCGTGCTTTATTGCAATCTCTGAGCGTAATGCTGCGATTTAAGCCCGATGTTGTGCTTGGTATGGGTGGTTATGTAACCGGGCCAGCTGGACTTGCTGCTTGGCTTACACGCAAAAAATTGATCATTCACGAACAAAACGCAATCGCTGGCATGACCAATCAAATTTTGGCGAAGTTTTCAACCAAAGTTTTACAAGGTTTCCCAAATAGTTTTCCTACTAAAATTACTGCTTTAGAAACAGGTAATCCGGTGCGTGAAGATTTTTATCAATTATTACCACCAGAAAAGCGCATGCCAAAATCTGCCGGATCTGCTTTAAAAATCTTGGTAATCGGTGGTAGCGCTGGCTCGCGTGCTTTAAATAATATAATTCCGCAACTGCTTAAAATCTGGCCGCAAGAACCAAAACCGATGTTTTGGCATCAAGCCGGTAGCAAAAATATTAAAGATGCGCAGTTGGCATATTTTGATCAAGGTTATAATGTCTCAATTAATGCGGTGAGCAATATTGATACTACTACAGTCAAACTAGTAGATTTTATTCAGGATACGCCAACTGCTTATGCGTGGGCTGATGTGGTAATTTGTCGGGCGGGTGCTTTAACCGTCGCAGAAATAGCTGCTGCTGGCATTCCAAGTATTTTTATCCCTTACCCATATGCAGTAGATGATCACCAAACCAAAAATGCGCAACATCTTGTGCAAGCCGGTGCAGCATTTTTAATTCAAGAGAAGGATTTAACGGTTGAAAAATTATCTGACATTTTACAACGCTTAAATACCTACCCAGAACAATTAGTTGTCATGGCGCGTGCAGCATACAATTTGGCTAAGCCAGATGCTTTAGATCTGGTGGTTAAAAGTTGTATTGAAGGTTAGCGTATTAAGTGGATCCCGGCTCTACGCTGCAGGAGCGGCTCGGCCGGGATGACAAAAGCTCATTATCCCCGAATCGCCCTGCGATTAAGCTGTCATCCCCGAAATCGCCCTGCGATAAGCTGTCATCCCCGAAATCGCTCTGCGATTAAGCTGTCATCCCCGAAATCGCTCTGCGATTAAGCTGTCATCCCCGAAATCGCTCTGCGATAAGCTGTCATCCCCGAAATCGCCCTGCGATTATCGGGGATCTATAGCAAATCATTAATATCAATTTGCAGAATATCAGCAACTTGCTTTAGAACTTTAGCAGTACCTTTTCTTTGCCCTAGCTCTAATTGCGAAATATATTGTTTTGAAACATTAACTTTCGCCGCTAGCTCAGCTTGTGTTAAACCTCGATATTCCCGATAAACTTTTAAAGAATTCTCCTTAGTTAAAGCAACCACAACTTCTAGAGGGAATGTTTCCTGGGGATTTTGTACAAAATTCTGAATCTCAATAATATCAAGTTGATCCTCGATTGCGGCAATTAGTCGCTTGTATTCGTTTATAGGTAGAACAATAAATTCGGCTTTGCTGCCATTATATATAGTTTGTGGATGAATTTTCATTTGTAAATCTCTGATCTGTGTCCAATATTAATAATCTCCAAACTATGCTTAGTAGGAACCAATCTGTATAATATTCGATAATCTCCTACTCGTATTCTGTAACAATCATCTACACCCTCTAGCTTCTTGATATTATTATTGCTTTGTCTTGGATCTAGTGCGAGTAATTTTATTTTACTAATTATTGTTTCTTGTATATTTGTCGGTAATTTCAAAAAAGCTCTAAGTGATTTTTTGGAAAAATTACATTCATATTGGTTCATAATAGCTAAAAACTCGCGCTTCGTCAACTAATTGTTGACTTATGGTTGACCGCTATTAAGCGGTATCCTCGAAATCGCGTAATGATAAAAGTGGATCCCGGCTCTACGCCGCAGGAGCGGCTCGGCCGGGATGACAAAAGCTCATTATCCCCGAAGTCGCGTGCGATTATCGGGGATCTACATTAAACCCCCTCTAAAAAAACCCTCTCTCCTCCAAAGATTGACAAATGCATGTTTGGGGAGTTATACTTAAAAACAAGAGGTTTAAAGTATGTTTATAGGTAGAAGTAGAGAGTTATCCAGGCTAAATAGCGTTCTGGAGCGCGATATTGCTAGCCTTATAGTGATCAAGGGTAGAAGACGAATCGGTAAAAGTCGCTTGATCAGAGAATTCAGCAAGCAGTTTGTTACTTTCAATTTTATGGGTTTACCACCTACTAAAGATACTACTGCGCAAATGCAGCGTGATGAATTTGCGAGACAGTTCAAGGAATATTTTCCCTCTTCAAACCCAAGTGCCGATGATTGGGGAAATTTATTTTCTATTCTTGCTAAACACACCGGCAACGGAAGATGTGTGATTGTATTTGATGAAATATCTTGGATGGCAAAAGACGATAGTACTTTTTTGGGTAAATTAAAAACTGCGTGGGATCTACATTTTTCTAAAAATTCTAAATTAGTGCTTATTTTGTGTGGTTCGGTTTCAGCGTGGATTGAAAAGAATATTCTAAGCAATACAGGATATTTAGGACGCCCAACTTTGCATATGACGATTAATGAACTCCCCTTATCAGATTGCAATAAGTTTTTTGCAGCCAATAATATATCAGCTTATGAGAAATTAAAAATTCTTGCTGTTACTGGTGGTGTGCCAAGATACTTAGAATTGGTAAATACGAAATTAACAGCGGAACAAAATATTAGGGATCTATGCTTTAATCCGGATAGCCCATTGTACGATGAATTTAAGTATATTTTTAGCGACATCTATGGAATTAGAAGTGGACATTATCAGGCGATTGTTACACTGCTGAGCCAACAAAAATCGACGCGCGAACAAATTATTAGTACTCTTGGGTTACCAGTAGGCGGAGACTCTACTGAATATCTGGATGAGTTGGAAATAGGTGGGTTTATTGCTAGGGATTATACTTGGTCTGTTAGTACGCATAAAATTTCAAGATTAAGCTATTACAGGTTGAAAGATAATTATACGAGATTTTATTTAAAATATATTCTTCCAAATAAAGTAAAAATAAAAAACAATCAATTTGAAGATATATCTATAAATAATTTGCCTGGATGGAATTCTATATTAGCGTTACAATTTGAAAATCTGGTAATTAATAATCAACATAAAATTTTTAATCTTCTAGGTATAAGGCTAGAAGATGTCATCGTTGCAAACCCTTTTTTTCAGAGAACAACCTCAAGGCAGCCAGGATGTCAAATTGATTATATGATACAAACC
>CAYPGU010000029.1:0-14797 GCA_964409995.1 uncultured Legionellaceae bacterium
CCGGGTTAGAAGATATTAATCAAAATGAGTCAATATTGCTTAATAAAATTTTACTCGCGAGCGGTATGAATGAGTACATAAATAGGCAAACCGGGGTCATACCTGGCGGGGCTCAAGGAGTTCCAGAAGATTTTTATCCGCATCTTCCTGCAATTATAAACCCTAGAATACAAAAGATTTTCGCTAATGTTACTGGCAAGGATAGAATTTTAGGTTGCATGTTTTTACCCCTGGGGCAACAAAAGACTGATTTACTTAAACAATACGGTATCAGTTATACAGAATCTGTTATTAATTTATAAAGGAAATATTTTATGAAAAAAGGTTACGCAATCGTTGTTGATGGTTACTCATCAGGCAGTTTATATGCGCACAGTTTAAAATCACATGGAATTGAGGCTATACATGTGCGTAGTTACCAATGCAGCGTGCCGTTTCTTACTGCCACACATAATCCACAATTGTACAAGGCTGATATTCAATTTAATAATAATTATGATGATCTGCTAAATGAAATTCGAATGGTTTGTGGCAGCAAAAATATTTGTGGGGTTTTTATTGGAACCACAAGTTATGTAGGCTTTCAATTGGCTGATACGCTGGCAAAAAGTCTCAATGTGCCAGGGAATAATCCTGCAACCACTATGCAACGTGTGGATAAATATTTAATGAATGCAACATTATCTAATAATAATATTCCTGCATTAAGACAATTACTGACCACCAACTTACAACAGTTAAAGGATTTTTTTAATACTATCAAGCAACCTGTTTTATTAAAACCTCTATTAAGCGGTGGTGCAGAAGGAATAATTATTTGTAATACTGAGCAAGATCTAGAGCATGCCTTTGGTACTATGCAAAATATTACTGGAAATGTATATGGGAGTAATAATCCGACAGAATATTCAAACAAAGTTTTAGCCCAAGAGTACTTGAGTGGCATGGAGTACGTTGTATGCTCATTTAGTCAAAATGGTACACATACCATCACCTCAGTTTGGAAATCAGTTAAACGTCTTATATGTGATGGTTCTACTAAAGCAAGAGATTATTTAGAGCTAATAGATCCAGAATCAAATCCTGAATATCTAAAATTAAGTAATTATGCAAAGCAAGCATTAACTTGTCTGGGATTGGAAAATGGACCTTGTAACTCAGATATAATTCTAGATGATACACGTGGCCCATTATTATTAGAAATTAACCCTAGAATTCCAGGTGGCATGGATCCACTTGCATTTTTATGCGGCACAGGTGAATCTTTCGTTGAACAAACTATAAAATGGACTGTATTTCCAGAAACTATCCCCTCTAACTACCAATACTCGCGATTAGAAACTGTACGTTGTACAGCACTAATATCATATGCGAGTGGATATATTTCAGAGTTTAATCCAAATACTGTTAGTAATTTGCCAACTTGTATAAAAACAGCTATCAAACCTAAACAAATTGGCGATGTTGTAGGAAAAACAACTGATATTACTAATTTAACAGGTATGGTTTATCTATCTGGAAATACTGCACAAGTAGAGTGTGATTTAAATCAAGTCAGAACTTGGGAAAAAAGTACGTTTGGTGATCATATATCTAAACGACAACCAACAATTGTGCATGGCTGGAATAAATTTAAAGTCCCTAATAGTGTTAAATTTGCAACCGTTGCTCTTGCTGTGGTTGCATCAGGCGCTGCGATATATGCAAATAAACCAAAAATATAGGATGGAGTCTTAAATTATGAATTTAAATTTTCGTATAGCAACATTAGACGATACTATTGAAATATGTGAATTAGTGAATTCTGCTTATAGAGGAGAATTTAGCAAAAATGGCTGGACAAATGAAACACATCTATTTGATGGCCAGAGGACTGACGCAAAGGAGATAGAAGACATAATTTCAGATAAAAGCCAGGTATTTATTTTGTGTTTACATGATGATGCGATCATTGGCACGGTAGTTGTGAAAAATAAATCTGACTGTGCCTATGTTGGCATGGTCTCAATAAGACCAGATTTACAAAGGTCTGGTCTCGGTAAGCAGCTTTTAATTGCTGCAGAAGAACTTGCAATTAACCAATGGAATCTGCCTAAAATTGAAATGACGGTAATTAAGCAAAGGCCTGAACTAATAAACTGGTACGAACGCCGAGGCTACTTTTTTTCTGGAGAGAAACGACCATTTCCATACGGTAACCCACGAGTAGGTGCACCTAAGGTTAACGATCTTGAATTTGTTGTTTTAAACAAGGCCATTAAACCGAAGATGCGTTGCCGACTTTAACAAATATTTATGTCAACATTTTATGTTTAGCCTGCTTATCAGCAACATCTAATCCTACAGAATTCCTATCTACTGGGGATAGATGTCTAGCAGCAAAATCACGCAGCAATTTGTCTGTTAAGATATTGCTCATATTGATTGGCTGGCAACCATGTACAGAATAAAGCTCAGAATAGCCATGGTCATCTGCTGGTACATAAGTTTGTATATTAACCTGTTTAAGTTGTAACTTACGATGATCTTCAAAAGGGGCAATCACGATAGTCTCAACACCTATTCGTTCTATAGAGTTAATAATTTTTGCAGCATGCATAGCGCCAATAACAAATATAAAATTACCTTGTTGCTGCAGTATAGCAGCCAGAGCTTTATATATCATGCCTAGTTCGCGCAGGTGATTAAAGCATGAAGGATATACAATTTCTATACATAGTTCCTTCTGCATTTCATCTAATAGTCTATCGTTTGAAAAAACCCTAATTAAATCAATTACAGTAATGTTAGATCTAAATTCTGGCTGCGCGGCAAATTTAGATAACGGTATATAATTTTGATCTATTTTAGCAGAGGTTGCCTGTGCAGGATTTCCATTATACATTGGCTTATTAAGATCATCGCAGTACTCTAAACAAAGATTATTATAATCTGCACGAATTAGATCTTGCTTAAGATAATTAAGAAATTTTGAAGACCCCAAGTCATCATGGGCTTCACATAGGAACAGCGCTTTAACACCATGTGGTGGAGTGCGTCCTCTAAGTTCATTTTTTAACCCATCAATTTTCTGCGCTATTTCTTGCTGTTCAGTAATGCAATAGGATATCGCCAATAATTTTTTATGTTCTTCGCTTATTTTATATCCATTTAGTTTCAAGACACCTAATGTTATCTCGCATTTTTTTCTAATTTTTAGTAATAATTCTTTAGTTTCTGGATGCTCTAAAGCAGCTAACGATGCGCCTTTGGAAAGCAAAACATCAACTATTGATAACCGATATCTAACAAAAAGCATGTTGATTGTTTGTGATTCAAGAACATATTTAATTAACCCATCTAATCCAAAATTCAAAGCGCTTTTATTAGATTTTGGCCCCACAGCATTTAGACTATCTAAACTTGCCTCAAAAATCATTCTCCTAGCAGCAGAGTAGGAAGCTTGATCCTTTACATTAGCTACTGCAGAACGCAATGCTTTTTCAAATTCTTCGATGGAGTTAATGGGCATTTTTTATACCTTTACTATACCTGGTCAACATCTTGCATACTAACTAAATTGTAAGCGCAAGTCAACTCAGCCTTAAATGACAAGTATACTGATCAGTCTATCTTCGGCCTCTGCCCAATTGAGGAATCAGCAACTTCAATGTCTAATTTATTATCCATATTCTTATCAGCTAATATTTTTGACCAAAAGTATAATTGCTTAGGTACTTCTTTCTCATCGGATAAACACTTAGCATGTCTGGAACGTATATCTGCAAGTAGTGTTGCTGATTTTTTTGCATAAGGATATCTCTCGCATTCATTATATAACCAATAAAATGATCTACGATTATTACGATCCTCACCTATGTAATCTAAATTATACAGCTCTGCGAACGGCAAACCTACAATAATAGCGAAGAAAAATTTTACATGAGTTTTATCTGTTATACTAAATAATGGCTCAGTTAGTGTAACGCAGACTAATAGGTAAATGGCCGCGACAATATCAAATATATTAATATTTCTAAATCTTTCATATAGAGCACGCGCTACAGCTGATTCATGCATAATACTCATAAGAGGAACATTTTGTTCTTTGATCGCGGCATAAACTTCAGCAGCAAATAACACATTATGCAAGGCCTCATCACGATTTTTGCTTGCTATTTTTTTAGCTTTTTTTAACAACTCGTTATATTCATTATCTTGCCTACCTAATTCAGGCAATCTATTTGCTCTACGTGTCGCATTAGCAGCGTGCAACAAAGAGCTTAATTCTTCATTTGCATTTGTGCCAATACCAAATTGTGTTCCATCTATTAAATTTTTTGTTAGTTGCTGAAAGTCATATGTATAGTTTTGATACAGAACTGGGAAATTGGGTATTTCATATGTTATTGGATCTCGCAAATCATAATTTCGACTGCCATCAATTGAATCTACGCCCCTAGTAATTTGTTCTTCTAATCCTGGCGAAATAGAGAGTTTAGAATCCAATCGTGGTAGTAACCTTAATAGCATATTAAAACGATATTCATCCTCCCAAAACGCACAAGCTATTAATAGTGGCGAACAACCAGCAACAAGTAGCTCATGAATTATATCTGGGGTATGGACATGGTCTATAATTGTAGAGGTTAAGATAACCCATTGCGAATGCATTAAAGTACTGTAACCAGATCTTTCGCTATCCAATCCAGTACTGCTGCTGACCCACATTCTATCTTCTTGAGATAAATTATATAATGGATTTTTTGCAAGTATCTTTTTAACTTCGGGGTAGTTGCGCTTGCGCAAAGTTTCTATCAGCTCTTTAAACATAATATTCTTTTTTTAATAATTGCTTACTGTGTGTCTAACGAATAATAATTTTTTGGCTCGCTAACCCCTATTTCATTGGTATAAACAGCTTGAGCTTGAGCTTGAGCTTGCTCTAACTTCTCGAAATGACGCACAGCATATGCGAATATAATCGCAATCGGCAACATAACAATTAAGGTCACCCAATCACCCAAGAAAGTTGCTAGGTATACCAAACCAAACGAGGTAAATATGTATACAACTGCACGCGATAAGGCATATGCAAATGCTGCAGCTGTAAAGCGCTTGAAAACTGGGAAGTGCTTGTAAAATATAGGTATGGCAGGATTACCAGTGAAGCCTAACGACACAATAAAAATTTGAATAAATAGAATATCTATGGATGAACCAGCAGTCTTAAATAGAAATGGGCATAGCGCACAGAAAATCATGAACACCATTAACCTAGATTTTACAATTTGCAAAGGTTCAACCCAGTAACTTAAAATGGCCAAGCCAAACCAAGTGGTTAATTGCACCATTGAAACTATGAAATTTTGTCTGATAATTTGGTCGGCAGTGAAATGATAAGTTTCTTTCAAAATACCACCACAATACATATAGGCAAAATAAAAACACACTGGCCATGCAGCATGAATGATAAACAAAGCTATCGACGAGATTTTACTTACTTTTTCATTAGTTTTTATACGTAGTTTTTTGAGTTCCTTTGCAGCAAGAAATTCCGGGGTTTCCTGCATCCGAATTCTAGCCATCCCACCCACAACCGCAACTATTGATCCAATCCAGAATGCTAGACGCCAATCATAGCCGATAGAGGTTACAAAAGTTGCAAAACCTAAAGCCACCGTGCCGCCTAGAGCACCAAACATCGCCATAGACGAAACTACTGAATACTGGATTGGTGGTTTGGTGGTTTCTGTTAAATATAACTCTGCGCCTATTACTTCTCCCATCGATGACATGCCCTGCAAAATACGCACGAATGTAACCAAATAAGACGCGGCAATACCAATTTGTGCATATGTTGGTAAATTAGCCATGATTAAGCAAGATAAGGCCATCATAGTGGTAGTGATAATTACGGTGGCTTTACGCCCAATACGATCGCCAATATATCCGAATATTAATGCACCGATTGGTCTTAATACATAAGTGGAACAAAATGCAAATGCGGTAAGTAGTGCACCCGTATGCGGATCAGTTTTTGGAAAAAAAATTTCATTCAAAAACACCGCCATATGTACATATATGAATAAATCAAAATATTCAAGGAATGTACCACATGCTAATAAGCCAATCGACTCTTTTTGTGTTGTGTTTAGGCTTGTGTAAGTGCCGGTATTATGTTGTAGCATGCTTTCCTCAAATCAAGGCAAAATTTGGCTAGAGATAGTTATTTATAGTTCTTATTTTGTCGCCAAGCTTAGCATCTAGAGGAGCCAAATTCAATAGGTGTATAGTATACTATTAATGTACCAGCCGTTTTGCTAGGTAAAAGAATATAACGTAACTGAATATTACACTTAAGCTTTCAAATGCGAAGTAAGTCAATGTAGTGCTATCAAAGGCTCGGTCACCGATAATCCCGAATAACCTACCAGTTCCAAAACCTAAATAGATAACTAAAATAAACAATAATGAGTCAGAGAGCCTATTTTCAAACATAAGGTACAGCATAATTGCACCAATCACAAACATCAATCCGCCATAACAAGCTTTTATCTCTGCAATGCCGCCAGGTCTGGTAATAGCAAAACCAACCGTTTCAGCGACTAAATTTGGTTTGATCAGACCAAGTAAGCCAATCCCTATATAGAGAACCGCGTGTAATATAATCCATAATTTAGCAATAATTAGCATAAGTCACCATCATTTAGTTTTACCAAGCAATTTAAAATAAGATCTGTAAAGCAACGGGAATAGTATAGCCCAATTTATAATCAGATATGTTACAGTTCTGCTAATATCTTGCGTATAGATTACCCCAACCTGCAATGCAGCGTAGTAACTTATTGTGCCACCAATTGCACCTGCAACACTTATAATAGCCAAATTATATCTTTTGAATAAAGCCAGCGATGAATTAAACGTTGTCAAGAAAATTACCCAAAGCGAAAACAGCCATATGTTTGACCATTCAAGAAATGTTTTAGTATATGAAAATTCAAAAATTCTAAAAGATACTGCAAGCAGATCGTTCAAAAAACCAACTCCAGCAAGCAATAAAATCAAACCCATCTCTTTTGGTTTATAGTTACTGACCAAAGCGCTTATTAATGCCAAGCACAAAACAATTAAACCAATGTTAAAACTATGATAGAAAATGCACAGCACCCAACCTACATAGAAAAGTATAAAATTAATTAGTTTGCGCATTTTTGCCTGTTATCTCTATATCGTGGCTTGGAGAAAACAAGCTGTAAAGTCATAATGTTTCTCTGCAAGAACCCAGCTTCACAATAACTAAAATAGTATTCCCAAGCCCTCAAAAATCTCTCGTCAAAACCAAGCTGGAGAATATGCGACATATTAGACATCATTCTCTGGCGCCATAAACTTAAAGTCAAAGCATAATCATAAGTTATGTCCTTCATGGACAGCAAGGATAAATCAGTATATTTGGCAGTAGACTTGAGTATACAGTTTAGACTTGGTAGGCAACCACCTGGAAATATATATTTCTTGATAAAATCAACTTCATTTTTAGCTCTTTCATATTCCTGGTCACGAATGACAATAGCTTGCAAGCACAACAACCCATCATCTTCTAAAAGATTACTACAAATTTTAAAGTAATCGTTATAATATTGATATCCGACTGCCTCAATCATTTCGACAGAAACAATCTTAGTATACTTCCCATTTAACTTTCTATAATCTAAATTTAACAAATTAATTTTATGTTCTAATTTTAGATTAGTTAATTGTTCCTTCACATGATTAAACTGTTGATTTGAGATAGTAGTTGCATCAACCTTACATCCTGTTTCAGATGCAGCCATTATAGCTAGGCCACCCCATCCACAGCCGATTTCTAATAGATGGTCCTCGGCATTCAACTCTAAGCTATTTATCAATGATGAATTCTTATTGTATGCTGCTGCATCTAAGGTATCAGTGGCAGAATTGAACATTAAACCAGAATAGCTCATGCTTGAGTCGAGAAACAATCTAAAAAAGTCATTACTTAGATCGTAATGAGACAAAACGTTACTTTTGGAATGCTTAAGAGTGTTAGGACTCAGCACATACATCATAGTTTGGCAAATCTTGAAAATAAGACTTACCGCATGCCCCTCTGATTTTTTGATAACAGCCAGATTTCGCGCGAAAATTCCTAGTAAATTAGTTAAATTATCAACCGTCCAATGTCCTTGAGTATATGAGTTTCCAAATCCAACGCTGCCTTGAAAAAAAGTACAGACATAAAATTCTAAATCATGAACTGTAATAGATGCTTGTAATTCTGAATCCTGCTGACCAACATAAGTTATTCCAGTGCAGTCACGCAAGGTTATATATCCATCCTGAATATTCGACATAAAATATAACACGGCCTTTTTACACAGCCTCTGCTTTAGTGTAATAGTTTCATTCTGTATTGACAGAGATAATTCGCTCATTTTAATTCCTCTTCTGATGTGCGTAAAATGGCACACGCTTGATTAAAAGTTTTAATGCTTGCCAGTAGATTCGATAATGAAGTAGTTGCGTTGCAACCGGGTTTTTAAGCAGCGCCTTAAGGCAATTCATTTTTGTAAGTTGTTTCTTATAGAGCTTGAATGATGCCGTGAATTTTAGCGTGTCACTTTCGTAACATCTCATATTTACTCGCGCGATTTTATTTGGAGTATTAATATTCCACTTATAAACCATATCCATCGGCAAAAATGGCGAGACATGAAATTTTTTATCTAAATCAAACTTAAAATCTGCTTCATTAACGTCACAGCATTTAAAGTACACATACCGCTCGTTCCACGGCGTATTGTTAACTTCAGCTAGAAAATACATTAACTTCTCATCCTTGTCATAGCAATAATAAAAACTAACTGGATTGTAACAATACCCCAAATATCCAAGATGTGTCAGGATATATATTTTACATGGCTCAGCCGAGTAACCATGCTCATGTATTTTTTTAACAATTTCATGTCGAATCGATGCACCATCATTTGATGGCATATAATTGTTACGAACGAACGACATGAAATTAAATTTATCTGTCGATACAAATGGAACGGCACAGAACGCATCTGCGATATTATCAACATCCAAAAAAAACATTGTTATGTTATATTTAAAGGCATGTTTTCTTGGAGACAATCGATTATGGATCACAATTCCTGTGTAAATCCCGTTTTGCATAATATTTCTCTATCAATTTTCTCGACAACTCTAAGCGCACTCACCAGACCATCCTCATGGAACCCATTTCGCCAATATGCGCCACAATAATATGTATTGCCATGGTTCACGTCACCCCATAGCTTCTGCATTTCTATTAAGTTACGATCGCAAATTGGATGGGAGTAATTATATCTTCCTAAAATACACTGCTCAGAGATCTGATCATCTAAATTTAGTGATACACAATAAGTTCGATCCGATTTAAGATTTTGTAAAATATTCATATTATAGGTTACGCATGGATTATGCACCGACTTTTCGGTTATCCAATAATTCCAACTTGCCCAGGCACGCTTATTTTTGGCAAGCACCGAGCTATCGGTATGCAATATTACACTGCTCGGTTGATATTTCAAGTTGCCGAACACACGTAACTCTTGATTAGTTGGCTTCTCAAGCAATTCTAGCACTTGGTCTGAATGCACCGCTATAATAACTTTATCTACGCAAAACTCACTTTCATCTAGCTGTAACCAAACTTTATCATCTTTTCTAATTATCTTGCGCACCGGCGTATTCAACAATATTGTTTTGGCAAATGGGGCAGATATTTTTTCTACATACTGTATTGAGCCTCCCTTAACAGTATACCACTGCGGTGCAGCATCAAGATCCAACAGACCATGATTCTCTAGAAACTGAAATAGAAAATGTACAGGAAAGTTTTTAACATCATACTCTCCCGTAGACCAGATAGCTGAAACAATCGGTAATATATAATATTTTTGCGCTTGCTCTGACATGTCGTTAGCGCTCAGAAACTCACCCAAAGTTTGATTATTTGGTTCCAGAAGAGATTTTTGTGCCAGCTTGTTAAACCGATATATATCATACAACATGCGCCAAAACTTATGATTGTATAAGTTCTTGCGTTGTGCAAATAGAGTGTTAAAATTGTTACCTGCAAACTCTATGTCTTTTGATTTAATGCCCAGTCCCATACGAGTTTCTTGCAGCTCGACATCAAGAGTTGTCAATAACCTTATAAAATTTGGATATGTTTTTTTATTGCAAACAATAAATCCAGTATCAATATCCTGATAACCATTATCTTCAGCAACTCTAACCGTATGCGAGTGGCCACCTATGTAGCTATCTTGTTCAAATAGCCACACATCGTGATCTTTTGATAAGAAGTAAGCGGCTGATAATCCAGAAATTCCTGAACCGATAATTGCAATTTTCATTTTCTTAGTACAGCTTTTGCGAGTATAAAGTTTCTCAATCTATCTGGCATCACGCTAAGCATTCTTAAGATCAAAATTAATATAATAGGAAACGTAATTTCAGGCTGCCTTTTTTTCATTCCATTTATAATTATCTGCGCTGCTGTATCCACAGAGAGCGCAAATGGCATGGGAAAATCATTCTTAGCTGTAAGCTCGGTTTTAACAAACCCAGGTGAGATTATTGATACATCAATATTAGTGTTATAAAGGTCAATCTGCAAAGATTGCAGAAGATATCTTGCTGCAGCCTTTGAACTTCCGTACCCTTCAGCTCTTGGCAAGCCAACTATGGCTGCTGAACTTGTCATACCAACAATATATGGCTGTGTGGATCCTTGCAATAGTTTCACTCCATGCGCAATACAGTTTGCTAAACCCCAAAAATTTGTCTCCATATTACGCCGCATTATTTGCAAATCGAAATTTGGCCAATCAATGTATTCACAAACTCCAGCATTTAAAATCATTGTATCAATATGGTTAAATTTTTGTGCTATGTGTTCACAGAATGTGCTGACTGCAACCTCATCGGTTACATCTAGTTGGTAAAGATGCAATTTGTCTGCATACTGTTCTTGTAGTGTTTCTAATTTTTTGGCATTCCGAAATGTTGCAATTACTGTTTCGCCTGCTGCAAGAAGTCTAGCAGTTAGAGCAAATCCAATTCCAGAGGATGCACCAGTTATCCAGATTATTGAAGAGCTCCCACTCATATATAAATCCCTTTCTATTTTATAAATATAATATCCGACAGCAATGCTGCTATCATTTCAAAACCTAAAATTTCCAGCATGCATGAAAGAATATAAGGCATGCAACCAAATATCTTGCTTTATAATTCATACAGCAGCTTGGTCTCTAGCGAATAATATGTAGATAACATGCTAATGTTAAACTATGCTGAAGTGATGAACTCTATCACACCAGCAGCTCTACAAATTAAGAAAATATTGGTAACAGGCGGCACAGGCTTTATTGGTAAAGCTCTTTGTGCGCGGCTTTCTGCATCAGGGTTTCAAGTTTTGGTTCTGACCCGCAGAAAGAATATGCGATCATCTGCTCACAATATCACATATGTTAATAAATTAGATGAGCTTGATGGCATTTCAATAGATGTCATCATAAACCTTGCAGGCGAAACGATCTCTCAACGCTGGAGTCAAGCTACTAAAAAAATTATTTACGACAGCAGGATTAATACAACAAGAAATATCATCGAGTATATAAAATCTAGGAGCCAAAAACCACAACTGCTTATAAGTGGCTCTGCGGTCGGATTTTATGGCACCGATCCACAAAAGACATTTGATGAAACAACAGATGTTAGCCATAAAGAACGCGAGTACGCACAGTACCTTTGTAAGGCATGGGAAGAAGAAGCCAAACCAGCAGAATTATTGGGTATTAGAGTTGTAATACTTAGGATGGGGGTAGTACTTGAAAAGGACGGTGGAATATTATCTAAACTTCTTCCTAGTTTTTATTTTGGTTGCGGAGCACAAATTGGCGATGGAAAGCAATGGCTTTCTTGGATTGCTCGCGATGATTTGATTGATTTAATTTTATTTATAATAGATCATAATGATATGCATGGCGCAATAAATGCTACAGCACCTAACCCAATTAAAAATAGAGATTTTAGTTTAGAACTTGCCAAAAATATCAACCGGCCATGTTTCTTCAAAACTCCAGGATGGATTTTAAAAGCGCTATTCGGGGAAATGGCTGCAGAGCTTATGCTTCAGGGCCAAAAAGTGGTCCCTAAAGAGGCTCTCTCACACGGATTCAATTTTAGTTACCCTACCATTGAGTCTGCGCTGAATAAAATATTTATTAAAACATCTAGTTAAATTGTTACAAGGATCTCAAGTCATGACAACATTATTTTCACCACTCCAGATTGGAAACATTACCTTAAACAATCGGATTATAATGGCGCCTCTGACTAGAATGCGCAGTAAGCAACCGGGAAATATTCCTTGCCAATTAAATGCTGAATATTATGCGCAACGCGCAGGGGCTGGTCTAATAATTTCCGAAGCCACACAAATCAGTACGCAGGGACAAGGTTATCCAGCAACACCTGGGATTCATTCTCTTGAACAAATTGAAGGTTGGAAGCTCGTAACAGACGCAGTGCATAACAAGGCAGGCAAAATATTTCTGCAACTATGGCACGTAGGAAGAATTTCCCACTCTTCATTTCAACTAAATGGAGGGCTACCTGTTGCGCCCTCAGCAATTAAAGCTTCTGGCAAAGTCTTAGCGGCTAATTGGAAGCAAGTAGACTTTGAGACGCCGCATGCACTGGAGATTCCAGAAATATCTAATATTATCAATGACTATAAAATAGCGGCAGCAAATGCAAAGCAGGCTGGTTTTGATGGAGTTGAAATACACGCGGCTAATGGTTATCTTGTGGATCAATTTTTACAAGACAATTCAAACATACGCACTGATATATATGGTGGTAGTTTGGAAAATCGCGCTAGATTATTATTAGAAATAGTAGATGAAGTTACAACTGTGTGGAGTCAAGATCGTGTTGGCGTAAGACTATCTCCTTTTGGAACATTTAATGATATGAAGGATAGTGATCCTGTAAAACTTTTTTCACATGTATTGCATGAGCTTAGTAATAAAAAAATTGCCTACATACACATGGTTGAACCGCGCGCAACTAATGCCGGGGGCAGTGATAAGATCGAGCAAGATGCGCCATCTGTTGCAGAAATATTCAAGCGCCATTTCAACGGCATTTTTATTTCTGCCGGAGGTTATACACCTGAAACAGCAAAATTAGCAGTCGAAAATGGCTTGGCTGACGCTGTTGCTTTTGGACGTCTATTTATAGCTAATCCTGATCTACCACAGAGAATTAAACTAGGTAAGAAACTTAATGATTATAATCGTGCAACATTCTATGGTGGTTCAGCAACAGGGTATACGGACTATCCATTTTTGGATACTAGCGACTAATATTTCTTGAGCACGTATTGCGGTGATGGTAGAATACAAGATTATTGTACGGTCACGCGCATCTACACATAAAATTATAATAATCTAACAACTTATCTCCAGGAGCAAAGCAGTGGGTATCCAAGAAATCAGGGCCGATCAAAAGCTATTTGTACAAGCTATCGAGACGGGTAATATCACTAAAATGGCAGAAATTATTGCGGCTAAACCTCACCTACTCAATGCAATCCTGTACATCAAGACTGACAAAAGCAAGCGCAATTCTTACCTTAATCCGACAGCACTTGGATACGCAATATATTTAAATCAAGCTACAGTTGTAGAATTTTTATTGACGTTTAAAAATTTAAAATTAAGTGCTGGTAACGTTTTATATGCAGAACCAAGCGGATGGGCGAGGTTCCGTAAGAATATTGAGATTTCTGATCTAATTACCAAATTCGAAAATAGTAAATTAATTTCTAGTGATCAAGTGCCAGCAGAACCTGAGCCTGCTATTGATTACCGTCACGAAATATATCAAGCATTAAGGCTTAATGATTTAGAATCAGCAAGCAAATTTTTGAACCTGTTTGCTCAAACTACGCCATCTGCTGAGCCAGCAGATAATGAACTAATATTAAAATTGATTGATTTATTAAGCATAGAGCAGAAACGCACGCGTTGGATTATAGTCAGGAATAATAAAAAGCAAACCCTGGTAGGCAGCAGAGATGATCATCTAGAAGAATCTCCAGAGGTTATACAAAGACAAAAAGCTTTTACCAATTTAAAAATTAATCTAATCATGCAAACGATTGCCCATCTTTCTAGCGAGCTAGGTAATTTAACTCAAGAGCAACTATTCGCACATTATGCTGCTGAAACTATACAACGCAAAAAATATTATGCTGATTATTCTGAAGATTCAGATTCTGACGATGAACACAACCTTGAAGATGACTCCAACCACAGGAGTCAGCATTATAGAGAAATAAACTCCACCCAAAATGCAGATCCAAACTTCTGGTCTAAGGGTATGCAACCAAACTTGACACAAAAATTATCAGAATTATGTGCTAAAACAAGCATTACTGCTGAAGATATCAAGAAAGTAAATAGACTATTGTTTAGTGCTAAACGTCATAGAGCAGAAATTTCCACAGCATCTCAAACGAGCTTGAAATTAGTGGCGCAGTTTCGTGGTGTAAACTATATGTCGGATCGATGGAATACTTCCGCAAGACGATACCATTACTCTATGCAAGAAACTGGCAAACCACAGTATTCTGAATCTGTGCTTAAAAGTCTTGCATATAATCCATACACAGAACTATCTGCAATAAATGACTTTCATGCCAGAGCAGATCAATCAGCCTTGCTTG
>CAYPGU010000030.1:0-14751 GCA_964409995.1 uncultured Legionellaceae bacterium
CTGCCACGCAAAGCTTGTTCCATAAAATAAACCCACATTGGTAACGCACAATTACCGCCATATTCTTTGAGAGTCTTTGGCTCATCATAACCAACCCATGCCACGGTGACTAAATCACGATTGTAACCGGCAAACCAGCCGTCAACTTGATCGTTGGTAGTACCAGTTTTTCCGGCTAAATCATGGCGGCCGATTTGTAGTGCCTTTTTACCAGTACCACTATTTACGACGTCTTGCAGCATTGACGTCATAATGTACGCAGTTTGTGGTGTTATGACGCGCTGTGCTTGCTTAGCAGGATCTTCATTCTCAATAGACGGTGCTTCCGCCGTATAAATCACATTGCCCTGATAATCGGTAATTTTTTGAATGAAATGCGGTTCAATCTTATAACCAGTATTAGGGAAGATGCTATAAGCTGCAGCTAATTCTAAGGGGGATATATTATTGGTGCCCAAAGCTAATGACAATCCGCGTGGTAAAGAATTGGTTGGGATACCAATACGCGTTAGGACATCAATAGCATTACTGATGCCTAATGCTTGTAATAAACGAATCGAGACCAAGTTTCTGGATTGAGTTAAGCCAACTCTTAATCTAGTTGGTCCATAGAATTCTTTAGTGTGATTTTGCGGACGCCAATCTTCGTTGCTTGGATCATCCTGCATGATTGGTGCATCATTAAACATGCTGGCAGCGGTAAAACCATATTCTAATGCCGCAGCATATACGAATGGTTTGAAACTAGATCCAGGTTGACGTGCAGCTTGCACTGCGCGGTTGAAACTACTTTTTTCGTAATCAAAACCACCAACCAAAGATAAAATGCTACCAGTATTTGGATTGAGTGCTACTAAGGCACCTTCAACTTGTGGTACTTGAGTCAAACGCCACTGGTTTTTATCATGTGGTACTAAATAAACCACATCGCCTACGCGTAAAATTTCGCTGGCGGCTTGTGCATTAGCTTTTACCCAGGACAAGCCATCCCAGTCAACTGTTACGTGTGTGCCGTCAGCTAATAGCGCAGTTACAGATTGTTCATGCACCTCAGTAATTGCTGCTGGTAATAATGCATTTACGCGCGGAATGTCTTGAATGGCTTTTAAATAATTTGTACCAGAGGATAATTTTTTCAGTGGACCGCGATAACCATGTCGTTGATCGTATTCTAATAAAGCGCGACTTAGTGCGCGGTTGGCCGCTGCTTGCATATTGCTATCAATCGTTGTAACAACTTGGAGACCTTGATCATAAGCATCTTCGCCATACATTTCGATTATGCGTTGACGGACCATCTCGGCAATATACTGTGCATTTAATTCAATTGGTCGTCCATGATATACCGTAGTAATTGGTTGTTGCATCGCTTCATTGTATTCTGCTTTGCTAATTAATTTATAGGTGAGCATGCGATCTAATACATGTGAACGACGTTTGATTGCATTTTCTGGCGAATTCAAAGGGTTTATAGCGGATGGGGCTTGTGGTAATCCAGCGAGCATTGCCATTTGCGCTAAAGTTAACTTATCTACTGTGGTGCCATAATAAACTTCAGCAGCGGCCGAAACGCCATAAGCGCGTTTACCAAAATAAATTTTATTTAAATATAATTCGAGAATTTCATCTTTAGAAAGTTCTTGTTCGATCTTCAAAGCTAATAAAATTTCATTGATTTTTCTAGTATAAGTTTTGGTGCGAGTTAGGAAGAAGTTGCGTGCGACTTGCATAGTGATAGTACTGCCGCCTTGTTCTTTAGTACCTTTTGATACCAAATTTACCACCGCACGCAATAACCCACGAATATCTACACCTGGATGTTTATAAAAACGACGATCTTCAGTAGCAATCACAGCGTCAATCAATTGTTAGGGGATCTGATCTAGGGTGAGCGGTGTGCGACGTTTTTCGCCATATTCGGCAATTAGCTTGCCATCGGAAGAATATATTTTTAATGGAACCTGCAGCTGCACATCACGTAGCATGTCTACAGGTGGTAGGTTGGCTTCTAGATGCACAACAAAGAGGGCGAAAGCCAATCCTGCGCAAACTGCGGCAGTAAAAAATAGTTTCCAAGTAAGTCTAATTCTAGGTAATTTCATTTGTCCCCAAGCCAGCGGACTTCACCAGCTACTGTATAGGTATAGCAAAAATGCCCCTAATAGCCATTTTTAGCTGGCGTATTTTAGGATAGTGCAGCGCTACATATTCGTAATATGGTATTGGGTTGTAAGTCGAAAGACAAGGTAAAAATCATATCTCTATTAAATAGCGTATTGACTAGAGTGTATGCACAGCTAAACTTAAGTAAGGTAGTCAGCTTTGGAATGCGCGTGATCGATTTATCTAAGTTCATATATTCTGAGAGAGTCATGGAGTTTTTCGGTATCGACCGAGATCCTGTCGTGGGCATTGATATTGGTTCTACCTCAATCAAATTAATGCAGGTTGGTCGCAATGGGAATGCCATAGTTATAGAAAATTTTGCAATCCAGCCATTAGAGCCGGGCTGGATAGTTGAAAAAAATATTATAAATCGAGAAAAAGTAATTGAGGGATTAATCGCCATAACAAAAAAATCTGGAATTACTACACGTAAAGTTTGCGCAGCGGTTTCTAGTTCAATGGTAATTACCAAAGTACTTAAAATGAGTTCAGATCTAAGCGACAAAGAAATTGGTAATGAAATTGAGATAGATTCAGATAAGTACATTCCATACCCATTGAGTGAAGTAAATTTAGATTATTGTACAATGGGTCCAATCGAAGGTAGCGAAGGAATGATAAATGTTCTGCTTGCTGCATCAAAGAGCGACAATATTGAATTAATCTCAACTTTATTGAAAGAAGCTGGCTTAAAGCCAAGCATAATTGATGTCGACTCATTTGCCATGATGCGCGCATTTGAATCTGTGAGCAAAAAACTTCCTGGGCAAGGTAAAGATAAATTGATTGCGCTATTTGATATCGGTGCAACCCTAACTACTTTAACTATCTTTGATAATGATCGCGTAGTGTATTCACGTGAACAAGCCTTTGGTAGTCAGCAATTAATCGATGAGATCCAAAACGTCTATGGCCTTAATTATGATGAAGCCATCATAGCTATGCGATATGAAGATCTGCCAAAAGACTTTTATCATGAAGTGCTAGATCCATTTAAACAAACAATAGCGCAACAAATCAGTCGCTTTTGTCAATTTTTCTTTTCAGCAGGTGATTACAGTTCTATTGACTATGTGTTTTTAACTGGTGGATGTTCCGCAATATTAGGCTTGGATCATGTGGTGCAAAATAAATTGCAGATTAAAACTTTTGTAGCCAACCCATTTACGGATATTACTTTTTCTCCGAATGTAAACAAGGAAATGTTTAAGGATGATATGCCACGACTTTTGAAATGTTATGGGTTGGCACTGAGGAATTTGGACAAAAATGATAGCAATTAATTTATTAAATTGGCGAGAAAAGCTGCGCGTAATTCAAAACACTCGGCTGTACGTTGTTGCAGGCACCGTAGCAGTGATTTGTATGATATTGACATTGATAGTGTATGGTTTTGTTGGTCGTTTAATCGCAGCACAGCAAAGCGATATTGTATACCTATCTGAGCAAATGAAAGGTGTTGAAGAAAAAATCAAAGAACTAAACGATTTGGAAACGCAGAAAAAACTATTACTAGAACGACAAAAAGTAGTCGAATCATTACAAGATAGCCGGCCATTTGTGGTGCGACTATTTGATGGCGTTGTGCGCATTATCCCAGATGGAATCGTGCTGGATGAATTATCCCGCAAAGGAAACGAGCTAAGCCTTAAAGGTACTAGCGATTCGAATGCAACCATAGCAAAAATGATGTCAAATGTACAAGCGCTTAAATGGGTGCAAGAAGCTAATTTAGGAGAGTTGAAATCGACCAAAGCGGATAAGTCAACAGCGGCACAACCCACTGCGCAGCAAGGTTCTAGCGCAACAAACCAAACTGGCGCAGTCAGTCCTGATGATAAGTCCGACACATCAAGGATCGGCTTTGAATTAAAAATCACATTAGATGCAAAGCAGGTGGGTGGTTAAATGGATTTACCAAGTATTGACTTTAGCCAATTAGAACTGCGTGAAATCGGATCTTGGCCGCGGCCATTGCGCATAGGATTGATTGTAGCTGCGGGGTTGATTGGTATTGCTTTAATGTATTTTATATTGTTAAAGAGCCAAATTGAAGAGCTAGAGTTAGTACAAATACAACAAGAAGAAAAACGTAAAGAATTTAAAGATAAGTATAGTAAGGCAGTGAATTTAGATGCTTATAAACAACAAATGCTGCAAATTCAAGACGCATATAAGATCATGTTGAAGCAATTGCCAGATTCAAGTCATGTTCCAGAGTTAATTGATAGTATTTCAAGGATTGCTACAAATAACAATTTGAAATTTGAATCGATAAAACCTGGTGATCCAAAGAGTGTATTAGGATTCTATAAAGAATTACCGATTGATATAAAAGTAATTGGTACATATCATAGTTTTGGAAAATTCGTGAGTGACATTTCGAAACTATCACGTATTGTAACCTTGCATGATTTCACAATTAAAGCAGATAAGGGGCAAGGTGGTAATCTATTATCTATGCAAATAACGGCCAAGACTTATTGGTTATCTGAGGACACTGAAACCAAACAAGACCCAGCAGCTAGTAAGACTAGTGGTTCAAAGGCGAGAGGAAAAGCTGGGCAGCCAGGTCGTCCTGTACCAGGAGCGCCTAATCCAACACAGCCTGGATCGAGAAATGGATTACCAGGAGGCAGCGATTCTCCTGGCTCTGCATCGCCTTTGGTGCCTAAAAATCCTCCCGGTACGGAGGAATTGTAATGAGCAAGAACTTAGTTCATGGCTTGATAATCGTTGCTGCAACTATTGTTATGAGCGGGTGTATTTTTAATAGTCAGCAAAACGTAGTTGATTTTGTTGCTGATGCAAAAAAGAGTTCTGTGGGTAAGGTTGAGGATTTGCCGCCATTTAAAGAGTATAAGAGTGAAAACTATACCGCCCAGAACTTACGCAATCCTTTTAGTAAGTCTAGAGCGCCTGCTGGGGCTGGCCCAGCTGAAATAATAACCACAGAAGAAGGTGTTACGCAGCAGGCGCGACCTGATGCAGCTCGAAAACGAGAATTTTTAGAGGGCTTTCCTTTAAGTGGTTTTACTATGGTAGGCACTCTCAATAAGGGTACTTATTATTGGGGCTTGGTTCAAGATAGTAGCGGCAAAGTATATTCAGTAAAAGTTGGTGATTATATTGGGCAAAACTCAGGTCGTATTACTAAAATTGATGAAGATGAGATTGATATTGATGAAACAGTACCAGATGGTAAGGGCGGTTGGATGCAAAGCATGTCAGTTTTAACATTAAAGGCACAATAGCATAGGGGTATAAGATGAGGTCAGAAAAAATATTTATGCCATCTATAATGCATAGCCTAATATTAATTTCATTGTTTTGTTGCACAAACATTGCATGTGCTGCGGATCAGATTTTTCTGAAAAATATTCAAACTAGGACCTTACCTGGTAATAAAGCGCAAATATTGCTTGAGTTTTCCGAGCCACCACCAAATCCAGTTGGATTTGCGATTAGTGAACCAGCGAAGATGGTATTTGATTTCCCTGGTGTGCAAAGTAATCTAAACCGTGGCATGTCAAATCAAAAACTAATTCTGGGTGTGATTACAGGCTTTAATTTTGTTCAATCAGCAGAGAAGACAAGATTAATTTTAGATGTATTAAATATAGTACCTTATACAGTTGATACAGATCGAAATACTGTGGTTATAACTTTAGATAATGCTTTACAAGCCCAGAATGTAGTACAACAGGGCGCAACTACGATTTCGTCAATCGATTTTCGCCGCGGTGAATCTGGCGAAGGTCGTGTAGTAATTGATTTTGCTTCTGATTCAGTGCCGATAGATTTTTCTGAAACAGATGGTGAAATGATCGCAGTATTTCGTGGCGCAACTATTCCAGATAATCTTTTGCGTAGATTCGACGTAACAGATTTTGGTACAAATATTCAGAAAGTAGTGATTGAGAGAAAAAGCAATGATGTGGTAATGCATGTTTATGCAAATGGTGATTACGACAATATAGCTTACCAGCTAGACAAGCAATATATAGTAGAGGTTAGGCCGCTAAGTGCTAATGCTTTGCAAGAGATAAAAACGCAAAAATTTAAATTTTCTGGCGAAAGAATATCATTGAATTTCCAAGATATTTCAATTCGCGCAGTGTTGCAATTAATTGCAGACTTTACCGGCTTGAATATGGTTGTAAGTGATACTGTGCAAGGAAATTTAACGCTTAGATTAGATAATATACCCTGGGATCAAGCTTTAGCCTTTATTTTGCAATCCAAAGGATTGGGTAAACGCGAAGAAGGAAATGTGATCCTTATTGCGCCAAATGAAGAGATAACTGCGCGCGAGCAACTTGAACTGGCCGCACAGCAACAAGTTCAGTCGCTGGCGCCTTTAGAGTCAGAATTTATTCAAATTAACTATGCCAAGGCAGCTGACATGGTTACAATGATTAAAGACACTAATAATAATTTGCTCTCAGCGCGTGGACAAATAAGTGTAGACGTAAGAACCAATACATTGCTAGTTAAAGATACTGCAGAAAACATACTTAGCATTCGACAATTAGTCGATAGATTAGACATTCCTGTGCGCCAAGTTATGATTGAAGCGCAAATTGTGCAAACTACCGATGGCTTTACTGATGCATTTGGTGTGCAATTAACAGGGGCTGCAACTGCACAGCTAGGTAAATATACATTGGGTATGGCACCAACATTGGATCAAGCCGCGACATTTGCAGCAAGCCCCACATCCAAAGTTGCAACCAGTGATAATCTTTTCTTTGATTTCAGTAATGCTAATGCTTTAGGAACCTTGGGTTTGGCTTTAGCTAAGCTCCCTGGCGGCATTTTACTAGATTTAGAATTGCAAGCATCAGAATTAGAAACGAAAAGTAAAACGGTTGCACGACCAAAATTAATGACTCTTGACCAACAGCAGGCAACAATTGAAACTGGTACTGAAATACCGTATACCACAGTGGCACAAGACGGAGCTACTCCAACTACAACCTTCAAAAAAGCTGTACTTAAATTGGACGTTACACCACAAATTACGCCAAATAATAAAATTTCTATGAACCTAACAGTTAATCAAGATACCCCAGGTTCGGCACAGCCTAACGGGCAGGTTGCAATTAATACCACTAGTATGACTACCAATATCTTGGTTGATGATGGTGAAACTATAGTCTTAGGTGGTATTTTTCAATTGTCAGATTCATTTACAACAAACTATATTCCGTATTTAAGCGATTTACCGATTGTTGGTCAAGTATTTAGAAATACTACTAAAGTGATTAATAGGACAGAAATATTATTTTTCATCACGCCAAGGATCGTACAGTCATTCTTTAGTAAGCAATAAAAATTGACATTAACATCAGCAAACCATAAAGTTGTCCTGATGGTTACAAATAAACGTATTTTCTTAATTGGCCCGATGGGGGCTGGTAAAACTTCAGTGGGTTCAGAATTATCCAGGCTGACTGGATTAGTTTTTATTGATACGGATCAGTTGTTGGAGAGCCGTATGCAAATGACTGCAAAGCAAATTATAGAACGGCATGGCGAAGCATTTTTGCGCAGTAAAGAAGCGCAAGTGTTGTCTGAAGTGGCAGAGTATAATTCTGCAGTAATTGCCACTGGTGGTGGTTGTATTTTGATGGAAGACAATCGAGAGTTATTGAAACGTTGTGGCAATGTATATTACCTCTTAGTTGACCCAGAACAACAATTGCATAGATTGGCAACATCAATGGAGCGCGGATTACTTCCTGAGGATCATAGCCAAAGGACTACGTTTTTTCAGAACATGGCTTTACAAAGGAAACATCTATACGAGTCAGTTGCTACAGCAAGGATTGAGACCAAACAACGTGAAATTGCGCATGTTGTACAACAAATTTTTGAATTGCTCTAAATGTCGAAACCAATTTTTGATTCCAACATTTTTATTGAAAATAACTTATTGGCAAATGCCGCTTTATTTGCAGATTACTGTAGTAGATCACGGCTTGCTATAGTAACCGACTCAAGTCTGGCACAGCAGTATTTGCCGATTCTATTACAAAGTTTAGCGAATTATGATTATTCCATCTTAAGCCTTGAGTCTGGCGAAGAAAACAAAAACTGGTCAGAGATAGAAAAAATTATTCAACATTTGCTATCGCACGGGCATGATAGAAACACTTTGTTAATCAGCTTCGCTGGTGGTGTTATCGGAGATTTAAGTGGTTTTGCTGCATCGATTTATATGCGTGGTATGAAATGGCTCCAGATCCCTACTACCTTACTAGCTCAAGTAGATGCAGCGATCGGCGGTAAAACTGGGTGTAATTTTCTAGGTGTTAAAAATTTACTGGGTACTTTTCACCAACCAAATGCAATTTTTATTGATCCAACTTTGTTGCGAACCTTAGCTGAACGTGAATATAGATCTGGTTTAGCTGAAGTGGTTAAATATGGCATGTGTTGTGATGCAGAGTTTTTCTTATGGCTAGAACAAAATGTTCACAGCATAAGATTGCGTGATCCATTAACATTACAAACAATGATTGAGCGTTGTTGCGCGTTGAAGTATGCACTTGTCCTGCAAGATGAACAGGATCATGGTTTGCGCAAGAATTTGAATTTTGGGCATACTTTTGCGCATGCTTTGGAGGCGGCTACTGGATTTGGAAGATATTTACACGGTGAAGCAGTAGCAATTGGAATGTTGCTAGCAACTCACTTGGCGGTTAAACTAGAGCTAGTGGATTTTGGCTTATTTATTCGGTTGCGAAATTTATTGCATGCCCTAGGTATAAATATAAGCTATGACACTAGTGTATGCGGTATAAGGATGTTATTTGACTACATGGGTAAGGATAAGAAGCGCGTTAATAAGGCTTTATGTTTAGTTTTGCCCTGCGCCCTAGGTCAAGTAAGAGCTTTAGAATATATGGATGTAAAATATTTAGAAGGTTTAATGGATGGATACACAAATTGTTGATCATGATTTGGAAGATAACCTGCCGATCTTAGAAGAAACCAGAAATGATAATTTTTTTCATGCTGGGCATTGGGGCCAATGTTTAGAATTACTAATTCATTTATGCCAATATGGTGATAGTATCATTTTGGTTTGTGGGCCGTCCGGGATTGGTAAAACTTGCATGCAACAGGCTTTGTTACAACATGAAGCTGATAAATTTAGTTTTTGTGCAGTTAATGCAACGCCATACTTAACTGGGGAATCTTTACAGGAATATATTGATCCAGTAATTGAACAACACAATCATGTACATAAAGAAGTGGTATTATTGATTGATGATGCTCAAGACCTATCTATGGATGTTTTAGCACTATTGCTGCAGTTAAAACAAAAAACTGTTGGTCGCGATCGTTTACGGATAATATTATTTGCAACCGATGATTTAGAGCAAAACGCAGCACGCTCGATTTTAAAAGATGAATTTGTTGAACATGTCCACATCATACAAATTGAACCATTAACCTTAACTGAAGTAGAGGCTTTTTTAATGCAACAATGGCGTTTAAATAATAGTCGTGAAGAATTTCCATTCGATAAGTCTAAACTGAAAAAGATTTTTGCTTTATCGGGTGGTATACCTGGTGCCGTGCAACGTATAGCAAAAGAGATGCTCAGTAACAAAAAATCAATCTCCAAACGAGATTTAACGGAAGGCCTATCGCCAGCAATGGTTGGCCTAACCGTTTCTTTAGGCATCATATTTTGCTTATTAGCATTTTTATGGCCATCAGCTGATGACTCGTTATTAAAGAAAGAGAATGTAACTGTTGCAACCATTTCTGAGCAAACTGATCCGACACAGCCAGACAATTCATTACTATCTGTTGCGGCCGCTGAGGAAGTGGTACCTAACGAAGTTGTAACTGGTGATGCTGTAACTAATGCCGAAGCTAATGTGCAATCTAGTACAGAAGTTGCACAGGTTGTCGTCGAGCAAACTGCACCATTACCAGAACCGATTACGCCTAATGAGCCAGTAGCAGAAGCTACCAAAGAACTATCAGATGATGAAAAATTATCCCGCTTAGAACATAAATTGGTAACCTTGCAGCAACAACTGGCTGGCGAGCAAGAGGCGCGCAGGGCTGCTGAACTTAAATATAAATCTATGTTAAACAAGGCCTTAACTCCAACCACCTCTAAAAAGGTGCAAGTAAAATCAATCCCAACAAAACCGGCACAGTCTAAAGTAACCAGACCTAGCCAACAATCAAAAATAAGCAATGTTAATAATAGAAATGAACAAAGTATTTTAAGTATTCCGAGTAAAAAATATACAATTAAATTACTCGGTTTGCGCGAGGAAAGTAAAGTTAAGGAATTTATAAAAAAACATAAGATAGGCGATAAGGCGCAATATTATAAAACTTTATACAAAGGCAGACCATGGTATGTGGTTATTTATGGCAATTATAATGACAAGCTTGCTGCGCGCACTGCGGTATCTAAGATGTCTTTGGCTTTAAGGAAATTGCAGCCTTGGCCACGTGAATATAGTCATGTGCAGAATTCGATTCGGCACAGTTCAAGTTCTAAGTCCGCACATGAATAGAGTAAACAATTCACGTTTTATACGCGCTTTACATAGACAAACAGTAGATCGTACGCCAGTTTGGATAATGCGCCAAGCTGGTCGCTACATGCCGGAATACCGAGATTTACGTCAAAAGGCAGGTGATTTTCTGAGTTTATGTAAAACTCCGGAATTTGCCTGTGAAGCAACTCTGTTACCTTTGCGTAGGTTTGAATTGGATGCGGCAATTTTGTTTTCCGATATTTTATTAATTCCCGATGCATTGGGTTTAGGTTTGCAGTTTGTTGCCGATGAGGGGCCTAAATTTGCGCGCACGATAAGTAGTCTTGCTGATGTCAAGAATTTACCAACACTTGATCCAGATCTTGACCTAGGCTTCGTGCAACAAGCAATTAAATTATTAAAGCAAAATTTACCCGTAGATATGCCACTAATTGGTTTCTCTGGTAGTCCATGGACAGTTGCAACTTATATGGTTGAAGGACAGACTTCTAAGCTATTTAATTAAATTAGAGGCTTAATGTATCAAGAACCAAATACATTACATAAATTACTCGAGCATTTATCTGCGCAAATTACTAGCGCGCTACAAGCACAGATTACTGCTGGTGTTGATGTAGTTATGTTATTTGATACTTGGGGTGGAATTTTAAATGATACTTTGTATCGTGAGTTTTCCTTACGCTATATGCAGAATATCGTCAGCGCCCTAAAGAATACTCATCCAGCAATCCCCATAATCTTGTTTAGCAAAAATGGAGGTCGATGTCTTACAGACATTGCTGCTACAGGTTGTCAGGCCATAGGCTTGGATTGGGTGGCAGATTTACATCAGGCTAGGTTTGAGGTAGGTAACCAAGTTGCTTTACAAGGCAACCTAGATCCGGCAGTATTATATGCCGATGGGCAGAGAATCGAAGAAGAGGTTAAGCGAGTGTTGGCGCAATTTGGCGCTGGCTCGGGGCATGTGTTCAATTTGGGACATGGAATTACTCCAGATGTAAATCCAGATAAAGTGCAAATATTGATCGATGCAGTAAAAAAATATAGTCCTGCCTATCATCAACAAACATCGGTGGTATAAATGACAAAAATAGCGATTTTTCCAGGCACTTTTGATCCACTGACTTTAGGGCATCAGGATCTAATTCTGCGTGCGGCAGCAATTTTTGATCAACTAGTAGTTGCAGTTGCGGTAAATTTGAATAAGGCACCATTATTAAGTTTGCAACAAAGAGTATCTATATTAAAAAATACTTTTGGTAGCGTAAAAAATATTAATGTAGTTGGGTACAGCAATCTATTAGTTGATTTTGCCCGTGCGCAAAAAGCTTCGGTAATCGTGCGTAGCGTGCGAGGTGTCAAAGATTTTGAGTACGAATTACAGCTTGCCACGATGAATAAAGCTTTAAGTCCTAATCTTGAAACAATTTTTTTAACCCCAAATGGAAAATATGCACATGTATCTTCGTCTTTTGTTAAAGAAATTGCTCAGCTTGGTGGGGACGTAAGCCCATTTGTAAATACTGAAGTTGAAGAACTTCTAAAGAGCATCACATGGCGTTAATGATCACCGACGAGTGTATCAATTGCGACGTATGTGAGCCAGCTTGTCCTAACCAGGCCATTTCGCCTGGTGCAGACTATTATCAAATCGATCCATTAAAGTGTACTGAATGTGTTGGGCATTTTGACGAACCACAATGTCAGGTTGTGTGCCCAGTGGCATGTATTCCTTTAGATCCAAATTATGTTGAAACAAAAGATCAATTACTGTCCAAATCACTTGCGCTTGCGCTTTCTAGAGATAACGCCCCACAAACAATAAACCAAGACGAACACAGTGCTTGATGCGCAAATTGAAACCACGGCTGTGCCGATTAGAAATGGTTTGCCTAATTGCTTTAATGTTTCTAAATCAAGATTACTTACATCCAAACCATTTATATAGTCATGAGTAGTCATCAAATTTCCAACATTTAATAGAAACACATTGATGGGTATAAAAGTCAGAGGGTTAGTAATCCATGTGCCAGCTATCGCTAGCAAAATATTGCCACGAACTACTAG
Source organism: uncultured Legionellaceae bacterium (assembly GCA_964409995.1). Classification (GTDB taxonomy): domain Bacteria; phylum Pseudomonadota; class Gammaproteobacteria; order UBA6186; family Azoamicaceae; genus JAGVLG01. Next base: position 12,774 of record CAYPGU010000030.1, read on the forward strand.
CGCAATGATCCCGGCAGTTAGCATTTGCAGTGGTAGCGGAATGAATGCAGCAAAAACTCCCGCTGCAAGACCAGCTGCTACAGAATGTTGATTAAGGTGCCAGTAATTTCGATTGCGAAATTTTTTAAGAAAGCCCAAGTGCGAGTTATTATGAAGCTCTTGTTTGGCGTGTTTCGCCCACTTGTGCATGAATTTTTTTAAGTTCAACTATTGTGCCTTTTGCTTTATGTTTGACACTGCGGGCAATAAAAAGTATTCCGCTGCCCCAACACTACCGATAGTATAATATTAGAACAAATATTGCAGTTTTGGGTGTCACGGCCGTAAACTTGTAGCTTTTGACTAAAATATCCAGGTTTGCCCTCGCTATTCAAAAAGTCCTTTAATGTTGTACCGCCCTTTTCGATCGCTAATTTTAAGATTTGCTTGATATGCTTGGCTAAAAGATTATATTGTGCTAAAGAAACTTTCTGCGCTGGTGTGCGTGGATCAATTTTAGCCGCAAACAATGCCTCGCTGGCATAAATATTACCTACTCCAACAACATTTTTTGCATCCATGATAAATAGTTTGATCGCAACTTTTTTATTTTGCGCAATATCGAATAAATATTTACCAGTAAATGCAGCATCAAACGGCTCAGGTCCCAGCTCTTTAAGCAATTTATGTTGCAATGCAGAGGTGGTAGTCCATAACACCGCACCAAAACGTCGCGGATCAGTAAGTCGCAAGCAAACTCCATTTCTAAAATAAATATCCACGTGATCATGCTTTTGCGCTGGAGTTAGTGTAGTTAATGTTTGTAGGCGCCCTGACATGCCTAAATGTAAAATTAAAGTGCCAGTGTCAAAATTGATTAATAAATATTTGGCGCGTCTTTCAACCGATCTAACGACTTGTCCTGGTAAATCAGTTGCGATGCTCTGCGGAATCGGCCAGCGTAATTTAGGCGCTCTAATAATTATTTGCTTAACTGTTTGATTTAAAATATGGGGACTGATCCCATTTTTTGTTGTTTCAACTTCTGGTAATTCTGGCATGCTAAATCCTTGAAAAAGCTTGCCAGTATCGTATTTTATTGGGGTGTACTTGTCAAACTGCTAGAACTTATAATCTTCGTCGCTAAACACATATTCTTCGCTAGTATCAGCCGATACTTTAATTTTAGGCTTGGCTTTTGGCGAGTTTTCAGGCATTTGCATAGCGTATTCGTTGTCAGGTGGCGCATTGAGTAAATGCATTACTGTGCGGCTAGCATGTGCTACTGCACGTTTAGCTCTCTCGTCAACAACCTTCAGCTGCTGTTCGGCAGCTTGGCGTGCTTGCTCAGATTTTTCTGCCTTAGCCTGAGCTTCCAGCATTTTGCGTTCGGACAACTTACGCAGTTCCTGTTCCGAAGTAATAATAGTTTTTAATTTATCACGTTGAGAAGTTAATTCAGCTAATTTTTGTTCTAAATCATGGTTATTGGCATCTAAATCTTTTAAAGCAATTTCCAAACTACGAATATTACTCCCACAACGATTGTGTTCATTTTCAACTTTAGCCAGTATTGTTTGCACTTCATCATATTGTTGCTGTAAATCTAAGCGTCTATTTTCTTCGGTTTTTTTAGCTAGCTCTAGCTTTGCATTTTGCTCTAATGTTTCTTGCAATTGACGTTGTACTAAAATTGCTTGTTCGGCTTTAATTAATGCCTGTTGCGCTTTCTCTTCTGCACTTAAACGCGCTAAGCGCTCATTTTGCATCGCAATTTCAGCTTCATTAGCGCGTACTCTGGCTTCTTTAGCTTGTGTTTCTGCTGCAATACGTAATTGCTCTTCTTCTTGTTGAGCATGCACGGCCTTATTAGCTTGGTCCATTGCAGTGCGAAACTGTTCAGCGGCAATATTGGCTTGTTTAATTGCATCACGCATACGATTTTCAGCTGCAGTACGATTTTGTTCTTCGGCGCGACGAGATAATTCAGATTGTTTTG
>CAYPGU010000031.1:0-14674 GCA_964409995.1 uncultured Legionellaceae bacterium
GTTCCTTTCAAATACCGACAACGCGTCCGTGAGTCTGCGGAAACTGCGTCTGGACAATACCCAGTTCAATCTGTGCAGGCGATGGCAGAAGTTTGTGTGGCTGCTGAACAGCAACGTGATATGCCGTTTTTACAACAAGTAAATTTAGAACGACCGTTTAGCCGTCTTGATGAGGCTATTGCGATGGCAGCGATTTATACTGCTAATCATTTGGATGTAAAAGCAATTGTAGCTCTGACTACTAGTGGTTTAACTCCATTATTAATGTCCAGAGTTAATTCCCATATTCCAGTTTATGGAATTAGCCATAATAAATTAGCCCGCGGTCGCATGACTTTGTACCGTGGAGTGTATCCGGTTGATTTTGATATTTCATCGATTAATAAGTGGGAAGTGATTCGCGCAGTTTTAACTGACTTGCGTGAGAAGGGTACCCTTCAAGTTGGAGAATTAGTTATCGTCACGCGTGGTGACGTAGTAGGATTGAGCGGTAGAGCCAATTCCTTAAAAATAGTTACAGTCGAAGCGGCAAATTAATATTTGGAGAAACTATGGCCTTAATAACCTTGCGTCAGTTGTTAGATCATGCTGCAGAAAACAATTATGGAGTTCCTGCGTTCAATGTTAATAACTTGGAACAATTGCGTGCGATTATGCAAGCTGCACAAAAAACCAACAGTCCAGTGATCATTCAAGCTTCAGCCGGTGCCAGAAAGTATGCCGGGCCACGTTTTTTGAGTCATTTAATCATGGCTGCAGAACAAGAGTTTCCACAAATTCCAATTTGTATGCACCAAGATCATGGCGCTTCACCCGGAGTATGTCTGCAATCAATTCAATTAGGTTTTACTTCGGTAATGATGGATGGTTCATTATTAGAAGATATGAAAACCCCATCTAGCTTTGGATATAATGTTGAAACTACAGCTCTGGTAGTGCGTATGGCTCATTCATGTGGTGTGTCGGTAGAAGGTGAATTGGGTTGTTTAGGTTCTCTGGAGAGTTTAACAGCTGATAAAGAAGATGGTTCAGGTGCAGAGGGCGAGTTGTCTAAAGAAATGCTCTTAACTGATCCGGATCAAGCGGTAGAATTTGTCGCAGCTACCGGAGTTGATGCGCTTGCAATTGCAATTGGTACCAGCCATGGCGCATATAAATTCAGTCGGCCGCCTACAGGTGAAGTGTTAGCGATTGATCGAATTAAAGAGATTCATAAAAAGATTCCGAATACACATTTAGTAATGCATGGCTCATCTTCGGTGCCACAAGATTGGTTAAAAATAATTAATCAGTATGGCGGAAAAATTCCTGAAACCTATGGCGTGCCGGTTGCAGAAATTCAAGAAGGGATTAAATACGGTGTGCGTAAAATAAATATTGATACGGATTTACGTTTAGCCGCAACGGGCGCAATAAGACGCTATTTAGCGGAGCATCCAAAAGAATTCGACCCACGTAAATACAACTCTGAAGCAGTTAATGCAATGCAACAAATTTGCGAAGCGCGTTATCAAGAGTTTGGTGCGGCAGGTCAGGCCAGCAAAATCAAAGCCATGAGTGTCGAGCAAATGGCGCTACGTTATGCGCAAACGTAGCTCGCAATGGTTTGTGTATATTATTCGCTGTGCTGACAATTCACTATATACTGGAATTACGACTGATGTGTCACGTCGTTTTTCTGAACACCAAGCCCAAGGTAAAAAAACTGCCAAATATTTACGCGGCAAGGCACCTTTGAAATTAGTTTTGCAACTGCCAGTCGAAAGTAAAAGTTTAGCTTTAAAACTCGAATGCAAAATAAAAAGTTTATCCAAGTTAGAAAAAGAAGCAATTACAATTGCAGGTTTGTGACCGTCTCCTTTGGTTCTATGTCTATAAAAATAAAATCTAGTTGTATTTTGTTAAAAGTATGTTTAAATAGGTTGTGACCGCGCTTTCCTGAGCGTATTCAATTTGTATGTTTAATAGTTGGTAACATTAATATTGTTAAAACATATTAATAAGGAATAATAAGGAGTAAGCGTAAAAAAATGCCCAACAAAGATGTAATTAATTTGCGTTTAGAATTAAATATCATCAAACAGTTGATTTTTTAATTGTTGACGCTATAATCTTAGTTAATGATTTGTATCGGGTAACAATTCTTATTTTTTATCGTAGGTGACATTAACATGGAAAGATTGAATTTAGATAAAGTAAAAATATTGGCTGCAGCAGCAACGCTGGCAATGTTTGCGGGAGTGGCGTGTGCAGAAGCGCGTACTGAAGTTTTCGGTGCGGTCAATACAGCAATTATGCATACATCAGATGGCAACCAAGATAGCACCTTGTTCACACAGAACCAGTACTATCCAAGCACATTGGGCTTGAAATCTGCCGCTGATTTAACGAAATGTGTAACAATGGGTGGAACTTCTGAAGTGCAGTTTAACGTAAACAGCTCCAGACTAGTAAGCCAAATCCAAAACACAACTGATGACACATACTTGTTAACAGTTCGTCGTTTAGAAGCTTGGGCTTCTGCTGGTATGTGGGGTAAATTATCCCTAGGTTATGGCGATGCAGCATCATGGGGCATTACTGACATGTCTTTTGCTGGTACTAACCAAACCGTTATTGGCGTAAACGTACAAAATACAGCTGGTGGCATGTACTTCTTCCAAAAAGGTACAGCACGTGCAGTAAATACAAACCCAAGAGTAGATCGAGTATTCGACAGCTTGAACGGTATCGGTCAAATCGACGATTACACTGGTACTTTAATACAAAAGAATCGTATTCGTTATGATACTGGTTGTTTCTATGGCTTTACATTGGGCGTATCGTTCGGTTCGGTTGCTGACAGATTGGCATTGGGCGGAGCAAACGCTGATAGTTTTGCATTCGATGATAACCGTAACCAACGTACTTTCACTGACGTAGCATTACGTTACAGAGGCGATTGGCAAGACTTTATGTTCGGCGCAGGTATTGCTTGGGCAGGTATCACAAGAGATGGCGTAACAACTGAGAATGATCCAGCAGTTGGCACAGCAACACGTGGTGAAAGAGTATGGTCCGGTTCTATCGCTGGCGAACACAAACCAACAGGTATTAACTTAGCTGTAGCTGGTGGTGTTAAGCGTAAGATGGTTGAAACTCTAAATAACTACAAGTTCTGGTACGTGCAGTTAGGTAAACATTTCTGCTTTACAGAGTTTGGTAAGACAAACATTGCTCTAGACTACTTCCAAGGTAAAGACGCGCGTCTAAATTCCGATAAGGGTAAGTCATGGGGTGTTGGTGTGTCTCAAGACCTAAACAAAGTGAACACAGCAGTGTATGCATCTGTAAGAAACTACAGATACAATCCAGAGAGCGCTAGCGCAGTTCGTTATGACAGCGTAACAGCTCTAAATGCTGGCTTGTTGTTCAAGTTTGGTGCAATGCTCTAACAACAGATCGTGTGTGTAGACGTTTGCGGAACGTAGTTTGTTAAGAAGTTAGTTATTGTCCCCTGATTCCTGTCTAGGAGTTAGGGGGCAAATAATGAACAGCTAAAGTTACCAAGATAAAAATTGGTTGAGACCTGCAAATCATAGAGATCCAATAACGTCTGCACTACATCTTTTCTAGCCCTCCGGTCGCAAGTTCCAAAAGTCTACTTCCCATTTTCCATCAATATTCGTTAAAGATCCCAAAGCTCCAGTAGCTAATTTTATTGTATTATTAGCATTAAATTTGGCGAAATCGGCTATATAAGGGGCAAAACGGGCAATACCATTACTGGTTACAACTAAAACAGTTTGATTAGGCCATAATGCGGTAATTTCTTGTGCGAAACTTTGCCAGTTGGAAATAATCTCGTCCGCATTAATTAACCAACCCGGTGGCACAATCGCTTGTTGTTCCCAAGCATCTATAGCTGCTTTACCGATACGATCAATTACTTCATTTTCTGGTTTACCTTCGTCAGGGCCATAATCAATCTCATCAAATATTTGCAATTGAGTAATCGGCAATTCTAGATCTGCGACCTGCAAGGCTAATTTTGCAGTCTGGATGGTACGTTTTAAGGTGCTAGTGAAGACAGCGCCAAGATTAATCTGGTTGCGCTGTAGATAATTACCAATATTCTTGGCTTGCTGTAAGCCGGCAACGGCTAAAGGCAAATCTGTTTTTAAACCAACTCGCACTACCTGTTGGCCAGGCTCAAAAGTGTTGCCATGCCGGGCAATAAGAATTGTAGTCATTTAATTCACGCTATTAAGAATGTGTTCAACAAATTTGGCATCTTCTATGGTATCAACACCACGCCAAGCGAGTAGATTATCTAGAACAACAGGAATGGCGGTGATTTTATAGCCATTTTCTAAGAGTCTGAGTTGTTCTAAACCTTCCAGTTTTTCATAGGGCGAAGGGGGTAGATTGCTGAATACTTCTAACATATCGAGCGAATAACCATACAAACCTAAATGTTGAAAAACTGGCGACAAATTGCTGCTTTTGCGTAGTTCGTTTTCATTGCGGATAGCTGGGATTATTTGTTTGGAAAACCAGATCGCGTCATTAGTGGAATTTAGGATTGCTGTGGTGCCGCTAAATGGAGTGTTTATTTTTGATTGCCGCAAGCTATCCAATTCAGACCAAGATAATTGTACTACAGGCGTTACCACGCGTTTGTGGCTATCATGCAACAATTCATGCAGCAATGATTTGATAACTATAACAGGCGTTAACGGCGCATCGCCCTGCAAATTAATTACAGTTTGAGGTTTATGTGTTAATTGGGACACTGCAGCCAGGATTCGATCCGTACCGGTGGCGCAGCTTTCTGGGGTCATAGTTGCCGCAACGCCAATTTCGGCGGCATGATCCATAATTCTCTGATCATCAGTTGCAACCAGAATGCCTACATCAGTTAATTCTGCAGTTGCTTTTTTGGCGGCTTCGCACACTCGCTCTAATAAAGTCTTACCTGCAATCTTGGCGAGTGGTTTGCCGGGAAAGCGCGAAGATCCGTACCGGGCTGGAATAACTATTAAGGTTTTAAAATTGTTCATAGATTGGCCTCCAGTTCTCTCGCTGTATCTGTGGAACCAATAATAATTTTATCTGCCCCACGCTCAGCAAAGATTCCATTACAGACTACCCCCGGGATTTGATTGATTTTGTGTTCTAGTTCGATAGGCTTAGAAATTTGCCACCCATGCACATCTAAAATAATGTTGCCATTATCTGTGACAAAACCGCTTCGATATTCAGGGCGGCCACCTAGTTTGACCAATTCACGCGCTACAAAACTGCGTGCCATTGGGATTACCTCTACTGGTACCGGAAAAGTTCCCAGCACACCGGCAGTTTTAGTCGCATCGACTAGGCAAATAAATTGTTTGCTTGCATAAGCCAGAATTTTTTCCCGTGTCAAAGCTCCGCCACCACCCTTTACTAACTGCTTAAGGCTGTTAAATGCATCCGCGCCATCAAAATAGATTGGTAGTTCATCAATCGTAGTGAAGTCCAAGACTGGAATGTTTAAGCTGCGCAATAGTTCGCTGCTAGCATTTGAGCTCGATACGGCTCCAGTGATTTGATGTTTGATAGTGGCTAGTTCTTTGATAAACAGATTAACCGTACTACCGGTGCCTATCCCGATAATCCCATCTTGGGGAACGTATTTTAAGGCGGCTTTAGCCGCATTTAGCTTCATTTGTTCAGAATTTGTGGACATATTAGCTCGCTGGTTGACCATTTTGATGGTTTAGAACGTTAATCATTATAGGTTTAGATCTGCGCCATTCTAACTTTATGCGTTGTTGCTGGTTGCTTTTTTTACTAGGACGACTAAATTATTAATATACATAATAATTTAAAAAAGGTTAACACAAGTGATAAGACGTAAACCAGACCTGCTTATGGCATTAATAGTGATTCTAAGTTTTGGAATCGTTGTTAGCAGTTATGCTGCAGGTTTATTTTAAGAAAATTTTAAAATTTCATTTTCAGTGATGATAGTGTTTAATCGCCAGTCCCAGCTATCATCAGGAATTCTGTCAACTTCTTGGCAGCTAAACGCTAAACCAACCAAACTAGGCCATTTTTTGTGCATAGATTGATGTAAATCAGCAAAAGTCGCATCATAAAAGCCACCACCACGCCCCAAACGACGCCCTTCGCGATCAAACCCAACTACAGGTACAAAAACTAGATCTAAATCAGTAAGACCGACTAGCTGCGCATAGGCTAAATCTGGCTCTAGGATCCCATAACGATTTTTAATTAAAGGTGTCTCTGGTGTATAGGAGGCGAAGGCTAATTTTTGTCTAGGATCAATTAGCAAAACAGGTAGGGAGCAGTTTTTAGATTGATGCAAAGCGGTATTTAAGATCGATAAGCAGTCAATTTCTGCATCATGCGGCCAGTACAACGCAATATGCCGAGCTGCTTGGTATTCGGCTAATTTTTGTACATTGGCACACAAGTTTGCGGCTGCAACTTCTCTTTGTTCTTGGCTTAGCCCATTTCTAGCCGCACGCAATCGATCGCGTAATTCTTGCTTACTCATGTTAATTGACTAGAGCTTCAACAATTTTATTGTGCATATTAAGAATGCGATTATCAGCCTCAGCTTGGTTTTGCTGGGTTTCTGCTTTGTAGATTAGCAATTCGTGCGCTAAATTTAGCGCGGCCATCACTGCTATCCTTTCCACGCCAATTACTTTGCCAGAAGAACGAATTTCTTTCATTCTGTTATCAAGCAATAAGGCGGCATCCAGCAGGTGGTGGGTTAGATCTTCTGGGCAAGCAACTTGATAGTCTTTGCCGAGAATTTTTACGTTAACGCCTTTACTCACGATTAACCTCTATAGTGCGATAATTAAAAAATGTAATTCACAGCCACATAATAGTCAACAAGTTGTCAAACAAACACAGTAATAGATCACTGGTCAATTTACAAGATTAGATACATGCTTGATACTATATATATTTACTTTAGCAGAACAGAAGCATAGATATGGGAAAAATAACATACAAGAAATTAGAAAGCACCCTGAGCCAACTTGGCGCGCAACTTAACGCCGCAGAAACTCATGGCTTATTAACTGGAATGATGTCGGTTCAAAAACCCACCAAAGAGTCTATTTGGCGTAGCGCAATAATAGAGAACCTTGATTGCGGCGAGCCAACGAAAAAGCAATGGACTATCTTAGATGACACTAAAGATCAAATTGCTACAAATTTTAAAGATCTAGAGTTTAATTTTAAAATATTATTACCGGATGATGAGAATGAATTAGCTGATCGTTTGGATGCGCTGGGTTATTGGTGTCGTGGTTATTTGTGCGGTCTGGGTTTAATTGGTGTGACCAAAGATGATTTGAGCAACCATGTAGTCAAGGAACTGGTCAGTGATCTATCGCAAATAGCGCACGTAAGTGTGGAAACTGATGCAAGCGAGGAAGATGAACATAATTTTATGGAACTGGTTGAGTTTGTACGTGTAGCTGTACAAAATATTCAGCTAGAGTTAAACCAACACGATAATACAATGCTGCATTAATTGGATAGACAATATGGACGAATACGCAACGAGGCGCGAGAAGTTAGCTGAACATTTAGCTAATAATAGTGTGGCGATTATATTAAGCGCAAAAATCCAATATCGCAGTGGTGATACAGAGTACCCGTTTCGCCAAAACAGTGATTTTTACTATTTGACGGGATTTGATGAGCCATCGGCTGTAATGATGTTATGCAAAGATGGTAAAGGCGAAACAAGTTACATTTTATTTAACAAAGCCAATAACCCGACTATGGAAATTTGGATAGGTAAATGTGCTGGACAAGAAGAGGCAGTTAAAAAGTATGGTGCGAATGAAGCTTTTGAAATAGGTGAAATTGATAGCTTGCTGCCACAAAGGTTGCTGCACAAAAGCACAATTTATTATGGTTTAGGTGTAGATAAAGAATTAGATCAAAAAATAGCACGTTGGTTGCATTCGGCCAAAAAACTGGCTGGTAAAGAAGCTGCTACACCAGATAACTTAGCCAATTTATTGCCAATTTTGCATGAGCTGCGTCTGTTTAAGAGTCCAACCGAAATTGAATATATGCGTAAAGCAGCACAAATTTCAGCTGAAGCGCATTTAAAATTGATGCAAGTGTGTGAGTCTGGACAAATGGAATATCAATTAGCTGCAGTATTTAATGAGTATTGCCAACAAGCTGGCTGTTCTGATCTAGCATATAACACTATTGTTGGGGGTGGTAATAATGCGTGTACGTTGCATTACACTGCCAATAATCAAATGTTACGCGATGGTGACTTAGTCTTAGTGGATGCTGGTGGATCTTATAATTACTACGCCGCTGATATCACGCGAACATTCCCGGTAAATGGTAAATTTACCACAGCGCAACGGCATATATATTCTTTAGTTCTTAAAGCGCAATTGGCTGGTATTGAGCAGGTTTCACCAGGTAATACTTGGGACCAAGTGCAAGAAGTTATGGTGGAAATAATTGTACTTGGATTAATTGAACTTGGAATTTTAATGGGTGATAGCAAGCAATTAATTCGAGATAAGGAGTACGAAAGATTCTATATGCATAGCAGTGGCCATTGGTTAGGAATGGACGTGCATGATGTAGGCAAGTATCGCGTAAATGGCAAATGGCGAAAATTTGAACCAGGTATGGTTTTAACCGTCGAGCCAGGAATTTACATCTCTAATACTTCGAGTGGGGTAGATGATAAATGGTTAGGTATTGGTGTACGTATAGAAGATGATGTCCTAGTTACTAAACGCGGTAACGAAGTACTATCTAGCTATGCGATCAAACAGATAGAAGAGATTGAGCGTGCAGCACTTTGATGTTGCAATTGTTGGTGGTGGTTTAGTTGGTGCAAGCTTAGCCCGCGCCTTAAATGGTACTGGTTTGAGAATAGCGCTAATTGATCAACAACCTCTGCAAAATCTATATAGCCCAGCCATGGATAATCGTGGCATAGCCTTATCTTATACCAGTAAAAAAATTCTGCAAGATTTAGAAGTTTGGTCAGCAATAGCGCCGCATGCTTATCCAATTCAAACAGTGCATGTTTCTGAACAAGGTAGCTTTGGTTTTACGAAGCTTCAAGCCAAGGATTGTAATCTACCAGTACTCGGATATGTAGTTAGTGCGGCTAATCTAGCGCAGGCTTTGATTCATGAATTGTTCAGCGTGCCTGCAGTTGAAATATTCACCCCAGCGCAGATTAATGAATTAGATTGGCAAGATTCTAAATGGAATTTTGCATTAAACAGCAACAAAATCAGTGCAACATTATTAGTCGCAGCTGACGGAACTAATTCGCAATTGCGCACCAAGCTTAATATTCCAATTTTTCAAAAGGATTTTCAACAAAGTGCTATGGTATCTAATCTGGCACTGCAATTTGAACACGCAAATATAGCTTATGAACGTTTCACGCGGCATGGAGTGCTCGCATTATTGCCATTTGGCCCAAAACGAATGAAATGCATTTTGTCAGTGCAAAATGCCAAATTGGCCGAATTATCTGCGCTTAATGATGATGAATTCATAAATTTGTTACACGCTATGATTGGGCGCCGCATAGGTAAAATCAAAGCGATTGATCAACGCCTAAATTTTCCAATTCAACATGTGCAAGCACAACATCTTTACACTGAATCTGCGGTTATAATTGGCAACACAGCTAATACAATGCATCCGGTGGCTGCACAGGGATTTAATTTGGGTTTGCGTGATGCAATGCAATTAGGCAAATTGCTCGCAGATGCATCTGTTAAGTTACAGCCCATCAATAGTGATCAACTTTTAAAAAAATATTCTCAATTACGTTCTGCTGATCATCAGCGAACACAGAAGCTGACTAATTCTTTAGTCGAAATATTCACGCCAGATTATGGTCTAACGAAAGTTGCGCGGCGGATTGCTTTGACTGCATTGCAGTTTGTACCGTCTATGCAAAGTAAAATTATTCAACATGGTTTGGGAATATGCAAATTGTAGTATTAGGTGGAGGAATTGTGGGTTTGTGCATGGCTAATTTACTAGCTATGCATAAAGATTTTAATATAGTTCTAATTGAAACCCAGCCTATGTACTCAGAATGGGATGATCGCAGCTATGATTTGCGCGTCAGTGCTATAACCAGGTCAACGCAATATGTCTTGGAGTATATTGGGGTTTGGGACGAAATTTTAAAAAATCGTAACGCAAGTTATGATCAAATGCATGTCTGGGTAAATTCAAGCGCACAGATTAATTTTAGTGCAGAACAGATTGGTGAAAGTGATTTAGGGCATATTATTGAAAATCGGATATTGCAGCGAGAACTGTATATGCGCTTATTAGAACAAAATAATGTGCAAATTATTCAAGGTACAGCGCAGCAATTAATGGTGCAAGCTGCTAGCAATCAAATATTGGTTGGTGAGCAAGTAATTAATGCACAATTGATTGTTGGTGCAGATGGCGCTAATTCATGGTTGCGCAAAACGGCACTACTAGATGCATATGTGCGCGATTATCCGCATAGTGCATTAGTAGCAACACTGCACTCAGAAGTAGCGCATGAAAATATAGCACGGCAAAGATTTACGCCGGATGGTCCGCTTGCATTTTTACCACTTGCTGATCCACATCTCTCATCAATTGTATGGTCGGCAGCCCCAGACAAAATTGCCTATTTGTTGCAATTACCAGCCGAACAGTTTTGTGCGCAATTGAAGGATGAATTTGAACAGCGTTTAGGTAGCTTAACCTTGTTTGGTGCTAGAGCTAGCTTTCCATTACGCATGTTGCACGCGCAAAGATATATTGCGCAGCGTATTGCTTTAATTGGTGACGCTGCGCATGTTATCCATCCTTTGGCCGGTCAAGGTTTAAATTTGGGCATACTAGATGCTGCTGCTTTGGCGGAGGTAGTAATTGCTGCGGCCGAACAAAATCAAGATATTGGCTCATACAAAATATTGCGCAAATATGAACGTTGGCGCAAAGGACACAACACAAACATGTTGGCTTTGATGGAATGGGTAAAAAATATTTTTGTACCACAAACTGGATTACTAGCTTTAGCACGTAATGTAGGTTTGCAACTGGTAAATGAGGCAAATATGTTGAAAAATTTTATGATGCGGATAGCGTTGGGTTTAAATGATGACGTACCAAAATATGCTAAAAAATTGCAGGAAGCCTGTTAATGGAATTACATACCGCATTATATGCAGCACATTTAGCTGCCAATGCGCACATGGTTGAATTTGCTGGTTGGAGCATGCCATTGCATTACGGCTCACAGTTAAATGAGCATTTACAGGTGCGACAAGATGTCGGCATGTTTGATGTGTCTCATATGGGAATTATTGATTTAAGTGGCGCGCAAAGTAATGCTTTTCTGAGTAAACTATTAGCTAATGATATCAACAAACTGACTGTAGGCCGAGCATTGTATAGTTGTATGTTAGATTTAGCCGGTGGAGTTATAGATGATCTAATTGTGTATTTTATGGCTCCAGACTCATATCGCTTAGTGGTGAATGCTGCCTGTAAAGATAAGGATTTAGCATGGATATCCGAACAAGCTCAACAATTTGCAGTGAAAGTTGTTTTGCGTACTGATTTGAGTATCGTTGCAATTCAAGGACCAAATGCGCGATCAAAATTTGCTCAAGTAGTGCCGCAAGAGGTGGGATTTGCTAGCAATAATTTAGCGCGTTTTGCCTGTGCTCAGGTCGAAGGATATTTTATTGCTCGAACAGGATATACTGGCGAAGATGGTTTTGAAGTAATAACAACCCAAAGTAAAATTGTCGAGTTGTGGGATAAATTGCTTGAGATTGGAGTACAGCCGATTGGGTTGGGAGCTCGAGATACTTTGCGCTTGGAAGCAGGTTTGAACTTATACGGTAATGATATGGATCTTAATACTTCACCGTTGGAGACAAATTTGGCTTGGACCGTTGCATTTGAACCGATGGGCCGTGAATTTAATGGCCGCGAAAGTTTGCAGATTCAAAAACGTACTGGTATAAACAAGCAATTGGTTGGAGTAGTTATGCCAAATCGAGGTGTATTGCGCCATGGACAAAAAATTTATCAAGCACAGCGTGAGGTTGGAGTGATTACCAGCGGCGGATTTGCTCCTAGCTTGCGAACTTCAATTGGTTTTGCTTTGTTATCTACACCGATTGGTGCTGATTATGTAGTAGATATTCGTGGTAAAATGCATACTTTAAATGTTGTGAAGGTTCCATTCATTAAGAATGGTCAGATGAACTTTTAGTGATGAGATCGAGAGGGGATTTTTATGGAACACTTTCCGGAAGAGTTAAAATATACGGAAACCCACGAATGGGTTTTAAAAGATGATTCAAGTAATATTGCAACTGTTGGTATAACATATTATGCGCAAGCGGAATTGGGTGATTTAGTGTTTGCCGATTTGCCAGAAATAGGTGCTAAAGTTGCGGCGGGTGATGAGGTGTGTGTTTTGGAATCTGTAAAAGCAGCCGCCGATGTTTTCAGCCCATTATCAGGGAAAATTGTCGCGATTAATGATGATTTGGAAGATGCGCCAGGCTTAGTTAATACCGATCCGTATCAGGATGGCTGGTTATATAAGATAGAGATGAAGGATCAAGCGGAGTACGATGAACTGCTAGATTGTAATGGTTATCAAGAATATATCATGGAATCAGAGGGCGACGATTAGTGCCATTTATAGCGCATACTGAACAAGAAATTCAAGAGATGTTAACTTCGATTGGTTATCAATCGATTGAAGAGCTATTTGCTGAAATTCCCAAAGAACTGCAAGTTTCAAATATTGATGGACTCGGCCCACGCTTAACTGAAATGCAAGTTTGGCAACTTTTGCAAGCACGTGCTAAAAAAGATCGCACTGAATTAAATTTTATTGGTGCTGGTTGTTATGAGCATTATATTCCAGCTCTAATTTGGGATATTGCTGCGCGCGGTGAATTTTTAACGTCGTATACTCCGTATCAAGCTGAAGCCAGTCAAGGCACCTTGCAGGTTTTATATGAATATCAATCGATGCTAGCAAGTTTGACGGGCATGGATGTCTCTAATGCATCAATGTACGATGGTGCAAGTAGTTTAGCCGAAGCAATTTTAATGGCAATTCGATGCGCGCCAAAAGATCAACGCAGTGTATTGTTGCCAGAAAATATTCATCCATATTATCGCCAAGTAGTTCGTACGATCATTAACCCTCAAAACATAGAAATAATTGAGGTGCCTATTGATCCCCATTCAGGACAAATTGATCTTGCAGCTTTAAATAATGTTGTTGAGCATAGTTTTGCAGCTTTGGTGATCGCGCAACCTAATTTTTTTGGTGGTTTAGAAAATGTTGATCAGCTTACCGATCTGGCGCATGCCAAAGGCGGTTTGGTGATTGGTTTGGTAAACCCGTTGGCACTAGGTATCTTAGCACCGCCAGGTGTTTGGGGTAAAACAGGCGCTGATATTGCTTGCGGTGAAGCCCAACCTTTGGGTGTACCCCTAGCATCTGGTGGACCATATATAGGATTTTTGTGCTCTAAAGCAAGTTTTATTCGACAAATACCTGGCCGTTTAGTTGGCATGACTAACGATACTGAAGGTAAGCGTGGTTTTACTTTAACTTTGCAAGCACGTGAGCAACACATTCGGCGTGCTAAGGCTACTTCAAATATTTGTACTAATCAGGGCTTGCTTGCCACAGTGGTGACTATGTATTTGAGCTTAATGGGGCCGCATGGATTACGCCAAGTAGCTATGCAAAGTCACTATAATTGTGTGAATTTAAAAAATAAATTAAATGCCCACGGAATTGCAACAGTATTTACAACACCTTTTTTCAATGAAATATTAGTGCGTTTAAATAAGCCAGTGCGAGAAATTCAAGATAAATTGGCTGCGCAAGGAATTCAAGCTGGGTTTGATGTCTCAAAATATTATCCGGAACTAGGGAATACTTTATTGTGTTGTGTTACCGAAACCAAAACCAGTGCGGATATTGATCGTTTTGTGCAGGAGCTTGTACATGCTAATCTTTGAGTTGTCAAAACAGGAACGAATGGCTAAAAGCCAAATCAGCGAACAAGAATTTGCTTGTAACGATATACCAACTGAGTTGCTACGCAAAGCAGCGCCTGGTTTGCCAGAAGTGTCTGAGTTGCAAGTCGTTCGTCACTACACTCGTTTGTCGCAGCAAAATTATTCTATTGATACTAATTTTTATCCTTTAGGATCTTGCACCATGAAATATAATCCGCGTGGTGCACATAAAATTGCCTCCATAGCGGAGTTTTTGCAACGCCATCCTTTTGCACATTTACAACAAAGCCAAGGATTCTTGGAATGTATGTATGAATTATCGCAAATGTTATGCAATATCACTGGAATGTATGAAGTAGCATTATCGCCAATGGCCGGCGCACAAGGCGAATTTGTTGGCATAGCGATGATTCGTGCGTATCATTTGCAACGCGGCGATACGCAACGTTGCGAGATATTGGTACCAGATACGGCTCATGGCACCAATCCTGCCTCCGCTGCAATGTGCGGTTATAAGGTACGTGAAATTGCGACTAATGCACAAGGTGATATATTAGTTGAAGACTTAAAGAAACATTTAGGACCACAAACAGCTGGC
>CAYPGU010000032.1:0-14058 GCA_964409995.1 uncultured Legionellaceae bacterium
TACTGATCCATAATAGCCACGATTGTACCACTCTTGTGCTAAGGAATTTGGCACATTAATCATTTCTGCAACCTCAGTCATGGTGTATCCGTGGTTGAGTAAGTTTAAAGATTGATCATGGATATATTTGAATTGATCACGTTGTTTCTGCATATAAGCAATAATACTTTCATTTCCCCAGCGTGGCCAGTGATGCTGAGCAAAGATTACCTCGACTTTATCACCGTAGAGTTGAATCGTTTCGTTAATGGTTTTCCACCACTTATTTGCATCACGCACTTGCGCGCCGCGTAAAGTGTATAAATTATGTAAAGTGTGGGTCAGATCTTCTGCTACACATAAGGCTTTAAATTGCGGAAAATAAATCAACATTTCAGCTGGTGCTTCTGTTTCTGGTGCCATTTGAAATTCCATTTCAATACCATCCACAGTGAGTTTTTCACCGGTTTTAGAAATAGTAACAGTTGGCGGAATCAAGGTGGTTTCACCAACAGAAACAGCTTTACCCAAGCCCATATCTACTTGACTGCTGGGGCCACGTGGCAGAAGTACGCCATATTGGTATTGAGCACGACGTCCCATAGCATTACCTGCATACACATTTTCACTGATTGCTTCTTCTAAAAATCCAATTGGAGCGATTACCTGTACTTTGCCTGCGTCAACATCTGCTTGGGTTGTAACGCCTTTCACACCACCAAAATGATCAACATGGCTATGGGTATAAATTACTGCTACTACAGGAACTACAGGTCGATTTGCATAATATAAATCTAAAGCAGCTTTGCCCATTTCTTTGCTAAGTAAAGGGTCAATAATTATAATTCCGGTATTACCTTCTATAATAGTCATATTAGAAATATCGTATCCACGCACTTGATATATGCGATCCGTTACTTTATATAGGCCATGGTTGTAATTTAATTGGGCTATGCGCCATAAGCTTGGATTAATAGTGTCTGGAATTTTATCAGCATTTAGAAACTCATATACAGATAGATCCCACACGATGGAACCATCCGCGCGCTTAATCACTAGATCGGGCATAGAGGCAACAAAACCACGTTTAGCATCTTCATAATCTTGTTTGTCATTGAATGGTAGTTTTGTTAAATATTCAGCATTAATCTTTTTAGTATATTCAGTAGCCGGTTTGGGTTGAGCTGGATCTGCCGCGTATATTACACCGACGCAAATACTCAATATAAACCCAGTAAATAGTTTGATTCTATTAAACATTATGTTCACTTTTTATTATAGCTTGGTGCAGTATAGTTAATTTTGGTATAGTTAGCGGGAGTTCAACCCTTGTTTGGATAAAAAATGTCAGGTAGCGATCTGTTTGATGGGGAGCCAATTAAACACCGTCTTTCTAGATACTCGTATCTATCAAGAATGGATGAGGCCGTAGCCTTATGTGCTGGCGGTCAATACTTGAATGCACTAACTTCTCTTTTGCGGGCGATGTGGTATATTTACAACCAAACAGAATTAGAAGAATTTGTAAAAAATATCGAGATGTTGCTTTCAGCAATACCATTTGAAAAACAAGCTGAAGCAAGAGAGCAATTACGCGCAGCAAATGTGTTATCCTTTATAAAGCGATGGTCGGTAGAAAAAAAATCAGTGCCACTCTTAGTAGCTATCTTAGGTCCAGAAGCCGACAAAGCGCTAAATGCAGCTGCGACTTTGAGGGTAACGCTTAGTGCAAATACGCAACGCAATAATGATCGAATTTTGCAAAATACAATTAATCAGCTAATTGACAGGATATTCGAAGCTTTAACTAGGCATTTGATTGCAGATCTGAGCGCAATTATGCAAGCGATTATGATAAATGCTGGCCAAATTAGGGATCCCAAAAATGTCGAAGATCTTAGCTATTGGTCCGAGACGGAATTGAATCAATTTAACCAGATTTTTATTGATTGGAAAAGACAATATCAGACCAACAGAGAAAATCGTATCAGAAGCATAATTGAGGCTGCGTTGGCAAGTGTAAAGAGAAAATATCCTCTAAATCCTAGTGACGAAGTAATAAAGTCGAAGATTACAGTCAAGCTAGCAAGCTGCTGGGGGTATTTTAATGAGCAAGATATTACCGAAATGCCACCATTGTTAGCTCAAATTATAATAAATAATCTGGTGCCGACCAATTTCTTGACTAATTTATTTTTTACCAAAATATATTATATAGGTAATGAATTGAATTTTGAGCTCGCATTAGCAAAATTGATAAAGGATAAGTTTTCTGGTCGCCAGCCAATACCTATCAACTTGAACATTTTTCAGCGCGAAAGCAATAAACCTATAAACAATTCTGCTCCATCTGCGCTAGTCTAGCTTTCTGCTCATTGATCCAATTTTCGGCGGCTGTGGTAAAAACACTGGCGTCTTGAGGCTCTGCCGTAACTGCTGATCCAATACGCACTTGAATTGTACCAGGTTGCTTAATCCATGGCCCCCGTGGCCAAAACAAACCGGCATTGTGTGCAATAGGAATTATTGGCACATTAGCGGCAATTGCTAATGCAGCACCAGTGCGGCTAAAACGTTTTTGCTCATGTGGTGCAAGGCGGGTTCCCTCCGGGTAGAAAACAACACACCGACCAGCATTAATTCTTTGCATGCCCTTTTGTAAAATAATACGAATATCTCTTAGATTCGCGCGTGAAACAGCAATTGGTTTGATTAAAGCTAAACCCCAACCAAAAAAGGGAATCCACAACAATTCGCGCTTTAAAACCCAACTTTGTGGTGGCAGCAAGACCTGCATAAAAATAGTTTCCCACATTGATTGGTGATTGCAGAGAACAACATATGGAGCGGTGGGTAAATTTTCTAGCCCAACAACCTCATATTTCAGACCACAAATTACTTTGGCCCACCAAATAAAAAAGTGTGACCAGCTAGTAATAATTTTGTAGCACCATAAACTTGGTAAAGGAGCACAGATCCAGCCTAAAGTAGCTATAATCACGGTGGCAGGAATTACGCCCATATAAAATATTATCAGACGCAAGTACCATAGAGCATTTGTCATCCCAAAATCCTTGTTGTGGCTTCGGCCAAATCCTTTACAACCGAAATTTGTTGCAGCAGTTGCGGAGTAATATTTTTAAGAGTTTCTCCACCATGGCTATCAGCGCTAGTGGTTAGATAAAATTGGCAATTATTGGCTAAACCTAATTCAACATCTCGCATTGAGTCGCCAATAAAAATTGGCCGAATTTGTTTTAGATCGATATGAAAATCATGCTCCATTTCGCGAAACATCCCATCTTTGGGTTTACGACAATTACAGGCATCATCAGGTGTATGCGGGCAAAAATATATTTTGGCAATTTTACCGCCGGCATCGGTAATGGCTTGCAACATTTTATTATGAATATCTTTTAGGGTTTGCAAAGTGTAATAGCCGCGCCCGATACCAGATTGATTAGTGGCAACAGTAATGGTATACCCAGCGGCAGTTAAATCTGCTATCGCCTGCATGCTGCCAGCAATTGGGTGCCACTCAGCGGGGGTGCGAATATACGCTGCGGATTCTTTGTTAATCACACCATCACGATCAAGAATAATCAATTTCATAATAGGGAAACATCCGCCACTTGTAAGAATAAATTGCGTAAGCGTTGCAGCAGATTTAAGCGATTAATGCGCACTTTGTCGTCATCAACCATCACCATCACATTGGTAAAGAAATTATCGACTGGGCTCTGTAAAGTGGCTAGGGTGCGGAGAATAGCCG
Source organism: uncultured Legionellaceae bacterium (assembly GCA_964409995.1). Lineage (GTDB taxonomy): Bacteria > Pseudomonadota > Gammaproteobacteria > UBA6186 > Azoamicaceae > JAGVLG01. The sequence goes on from CAYPGU010000032.1 coordinate 3,752, forward strand.
CATAATCAGCTTTATTAAATAAAGGAATTAATTCGGATTCTTTATTTAACAACGCGTCATATAATGCTTGCTCTTCCTCTGTAGTCATTAATTTAGGATCAACTTTGGGAAAATCATGTAAATTAATTAGACTAGTTTTATCTAAAAGATTCTGCACGCGCTTATTGGCAGCGGCTAAACTGCTGGCAGCTTCTAATTGTTGGAATTCATTCACTGCCTGTAAGCGTTTATGAAAATCTGCTGGATTAGTAATATTATTGGCAGCAACCGCGGCAAATGTTTTAGCTGGAATACCATCATTTAAATATAATGATTTTAAACGCTCTAAACAAAAATCAACTAATAATGGTACTGCGTCTGCAATTTTACCGCCGTAATTTGCTGCCGCCTGGGCAAAGATAGCTTGCAAATCTAAATCAATATTTTTTTCAATTAAAATTCGTAATACAGCTAATGCTTGGCGGCGTAAAGCATAAGGATCTTTTTCACCAGTTGGAATATTTCCAATACCGAATAGGCCCACCAAAGTATCAATACGATCTGCTAAAGCCAGCGCTATACCAGCTGGTGTGCTGGGGAGTGCATCCTGAGCAAATTTAGGCAAATAATGTTCTTTGATTGCGATTGCAGCAGCTTCTGGCTCATCACTGTAGAGGGCATAATAGTAACCCATGATTCCTTGCAACTCTGGGAATTCATAAACCATATTGGTTAATAAATCTGCTTTGCATAAAAAAGCGGCGCGCTTAGTAATCGCAAGCTCTGCTCCAACGCTTGGCGCAAGCTGCTCTGCCAATTTTTCGATGCGCATCACTTTGTCATATAGCGAGCCGAGCTTTTGCTGATAGACAATAGTTTTTAATTTTTCGGTACGGCTGGCTAGCGAGGTTCTTTTATCGTTATCAAAGTGGAATGCTGCATCGGCTAGACGGGCGTGCATAACCAATTCATTACCACGGATTACAGTTTGTGGATCAGTGCTGCTAAGATTGCTAATTAAAATAAATTTCGGCAACAGCTTGCCGTTAGCGTCTAAGAGTGCAAAACACTTTTGATGATCTTGCATGGCGGAAATTAAACATTCCTTCGGTACGCGCAAAAAATCTTCCTGAAAGGTTGCGAGCAATGCAACCGGATGCTCCACCAACCCGGTGACCAAAGTTAGTAAATCTGAGTCTATCACTGGTGTTGCATTTTCTTGTTTGGCGATGGTTTCAATTTGCTGCAGAATTGATTGTTGGCGTTTAGCAAAATCTACAGTTACCTTACCTTCGCTTTCTAGTTGTTGTTCATAACTCGCCGGAGTATTAATTCTAATTGGCTTCGGGCTGTGAATTCTATGCCCCCAAGATAAGTAATCAGAAGTAATCCCCCAGATTTTAGTTGGCACTACTTTCGAGCCATGTAACATTAAGATCCAATGAATCGGTCGTACAAACGCAACTTCGCCTAGACCCCAGCGCATATATTTTTTAACTGGTAATTGCGTTAAGGATTTTTCAATCATGCTGGGAAGCAGCAGATCAGTTTTTTGTCCAGCTACGGTTTGCGCAAAAAATAACCAAGCCCCTTTGTCGGTTTCTTGCTTAGTTAAATCTTCCATCTCCACACCGCATGAGTGTGCAAAACCCAAGGCTGCTTTAGTGGGCGTTCCATCTGGATTAAAAGCGGCAGCTAAAGCGGGTCCACGTTTGGAAATCGATTGTTCTGGCTGTTGCGGGGCTAATTCTTTGATCATGACAGCTAAACGACGTGGGGTAGTAAATATAGAAACTGCGCCAAAATTTATTCCTGCATCAGCCAATTGTTGCTGCAAAGAAGTGGCAAAACTATTGGCTAAGTTTTGCAGATCTTTGGGTGGCAGTTCTTCGGTGCCAATTTCAACAATAAAATCTTCAAATTTAGACATCAATTTATCCTTTAGCTTTTTGCAGAACTGCATCGTTCTTGTGTAAGAGTGGAAAACCTAAGGCTTCACGGCTGGCATAATACAATTCTGCAACGCCGCGCGCCAAATTACGCACGCGTAATATATATTGTTGGCGTTCGGTAACAGAGATGGCATTGCGTGAATCGAGCAAATTAAAAATATGCGATGCTTTCAGTACCATTTCGTAGGCTGGTAAAGCTAAGCCTTGCGCAATCATTTTATTGCTTTCTGCTTCCCATTCATCAAAATGGCGGAATAACATCGCAGTATCAGCGGCATCAAAATTATATTTAGACATCTCAACTTCATTTTGTTGATAAATATCGCCATAAGTAATAATGCCTAAGGGCCCCCGGGTCCAAACTAAATCTTGCGTGCGCTGTTTGCCTTGTAGATACAAAGCAATCCGTTCGATGCCATAAGCTAATTCACCCATGGTAGGTTTACATTCTAAACCACCGACTTGTTGGAAATAGGTAAATTGCGTGATTTCCATACCATCTAGCCAAACTTCCCAGCCTAAACCCCAGGCGCCTAAAGTTGGCCCTTCCCAATTATCTTCTACGAAACGAATATCATGCTTTTTAGGATCGATGCCCAGGGCGCGCAGGGAGTCTAAATATAAATCTTGAAAATTATCCGGTGAAGGTTTGATTACCACCTGGTATTGGAAAAAGTGTTGGCCACGATTTGGATGTTCGCCATAACGACCATCGGCTGGCCGTCTGGAGGCTTGTACATGCGAAGCACGCCATGGTTCTGGGCCAATTGCGCGTAGAAATGTGTCTGGATGAAAGGTGCCGGCCCCAACTTCCATATCGAAGGGTTGTAGGGTCACACAGCCTTGCTGTTGCCAGAAAGCTTCTAATGCTGCAATTAGACCTTGAAATGTTGTAACATCATACATAGAAGTGGCCTTAGCTAAAAAACATGCCGGTCATTATAGCGCGATACAATACATGTTAAAAGGAAATGCTAACACAGTTTGTTAGGGGGATAAATGAATTACGGATCAGTTTGGGTCGATTTACAAGGCACTACAGTTTTACCTGAGGAAGTCCAAATCCTCCAACATCCTAACACAGGGGGTGTATTATTATTCACCAAGAATTATGCTAGCGTGCAACAATTAAAATCGTTGGTTGCGTCGATTCGGCAGCATGCGGGCAAGCCAGTGCTAATTTCAGTCGATCATGAAGGCGGCCGTAAATGGCGCTTCGAAGAAGGTTTTTGGAAACCAATCGCTCCGCAGGAATATGGTTTTATGTATGAAAAAGATCCGCAGCAGGCTATTCGTGATTTACATTATGCTGGTCGGGTTGTTGCACATGAATTATTAAATTGTGGCGTTGATTTAACTTTTGCGCCGGTTTTAGATATTGATACCGGGGTGAGCACTGTGATTGGTGATCGCTCATATAGCTCCAATCCAGAAATAGCGACTGCTTGCGCACGAGCATTTATTGCCGGCATGCGCAAAGAAGGCATGGCATCAGTTGGTAAACATTATCCTGGCCATGGTGGTTGTGTAATGGATTCGCATTTTACCGCTGCAATAGATACACGATCCTTAGCTGAACTAGAGGCTTTAGATTTAGTGCCATTCATTAAATTAAAAAATGAATTGACTGGCGTGATGCCAGCGCATGTAGTTTATTCCGCAGTTGATCCGCTGCCGGCTGGTTTTTCTAAATTGTGGTTACAAGACATATTACGCCAAAAAATTGGTTTCAATGGCGCAGTAATCTCTGATTGCCTATCCATGCATGGCTCAGGATTTACCGATAAAATAGCCGATGGTGCAATGTTAGCTCTGCAGGCTGGCTGCGATATGGTTATCGCTTCGCAACAAACGCGCGCCGATCTATTGAAAGTTTTAAATGGCATCAAATGGCAAACTAATGATGTGCAACAGCAAAGAATCCACAAGTTAGCTGGAAATTTTGCTGCGCATACGCAAAGAATGACTCCAGCAGAGCTGGCGTCGACATAATTATAAATTAGGAAGTACAAAAATGTCTTGGTTATATCTGATGATTGCTGGAATGTTTGAAGTGGCATGGGCGGTGGGGATTAAGTATTGCCAAGGCACACAATTAAGCTTTGCATTAATATCTGTTACCGCAGCATTAATTTTAAGCGTGGTATTTTTATCTCTTGCGACTAGAACGCTGCCGATGAGCTTGGCTTATGCAATATTAACTGGTATTGGTATTGTCGGTGTATTTTTGTATGGAATTTTTATTTTAAAAGAACCGGCCCCGGTGCTTAATATAGTTTTTGTCGCAATGATATTGATAGGCATTATTGGCTTGAAATTGTCTATGAAACAATCTTAATTAAATTGTTCGCCCGGTTTAAAGACTTGAGTATGCAGCATTTCTTCAGCAGCTATTTTTTTCTTGCCGGGTAACTGCAGCTCGATAATTTTCAAGATATTTTCACCAGTTGCTATAAGTAGACCGTGTTGCTTGTCAGCCGTTAAAATAGTTCCTGTCGGTTTGTCAGGAGTAGCTTCCACTAATTCAGCACGCCAGATCTTTAATGGTTGATTTTGATAGGTGGTGTAAGCGCCAGGCCACGGATTATAGGCACGAATCATTCGATCAATTTCTGCCGCACTTTGCTGCCAATTAATCTGCGCTGCGCTTTTCTCAATTTTACTCGCATACGTAGCCAATTTATCGTTTTGCTTTTGTGGCGCAATTTGTCCAGCTGCTAATTTTTGTAACGTATCTAAAATTGCAGTTTTGGCTAATCCAGCTAATCGAGCATGCAATTCTTGCATGCTATCTGTCGGCAAAATTGCACAAGGATAAACCTCTAATATATCACCCGTATCTAAACCAGCATCCATCTGCATTGTAGTGATCCCAGACTCATGATCCCCGGCCAAAATTGCATGTTGAATTGGGGCTGCCCCACGCCAACGTGGTAATCTTGACGCATGAATATTAATGCAGCCGAGATATGGAATAGTTAAAACTGCAGCAGGCAAGATTAAGCCATAAGCTAAGACAATCATTAGATCAGCATTTAATGCAGATAATTGTTGTTGGATGTCAGCCGATTTTAAACTAGCAGGTTGAAGCACAGGAATATTATGTTGGAGTGCACAGGTTTTAACGGCGCTCGGCGTTATTTTTAAACCTCTACCTTGCGGGCGATCTGGTTGCGTTAAACAGGCAACAATAGAATATTTTGAATTTATCAGTGTTTCTAATACACCGGCGGCAATTTCTGGAGTACCAGCAAAAATTATTCTCACGATATTCGGTCACGCATTTTGTCGAGTTTTTTGCGCAACATTTGTTGTTTTAGTGGGGATAGGTGATCGTAAAAAGTTACGCCGTCTAAATGATCAATTTCATGCTGGATGCAAACGGCAGTTAAACCGGTTGCTTCTAAAGTTTTAATTTCATTATTTGGCGTGGAGTACTGCATTGTTACATTTGCATGCCGAGTTACTTTAGCAAATACGCCAGGGAAGGATAAGCAACCTTCTTCTCCATCTTGCTGGTTGCTCGCCGCGATTATTTTAGGATTAATTGCGATAATAGGTTGTGACTGGTCTTCGGATAAATCCATAATAAAAATTCGTCGTTGAATATTAACTTGAGTCGCCGCTAGACCTATGCCTTCATTCGTATACATAGTTTCGAGCATATCAGCACATAGCCTCGATAATTCTGCATCGAATACCTCCACCTCCTTGGCAACTAACTTCAAGCGTGGATCCGGAAATTGTAAAACGTTAAGCATGGTCATAATTAAAATCCAACAAGTACGCGCACGGACTCACATTGTATACCAAAATTTTACTATATTCTATAGAGGGCAATCGTGTTAAACAGTGCAAGAGTGAGCATTTTTTATGGGGGATGGTGTGCATAAGATAACAACCAAGCTTGTTTGGCTACTAGCCTTAGCCTGCATGCAGCCAATCTTTGCCGCAGACTCCAAAGAGGCAGAAGTGGTTTTGAAACCGAAAATGCGCCCCGAAGCTTTATCATCCGTTTTATATTCAGTCCGCACAGATGATCTGAGTATCTATTTGCAAAATATTTTACTCTTTAACTGTATGGAAGACTTTGAACGTTTACCATATGTGGTTGGCTTTGATCGAGAAAGTACCATGGCAGGCGAGGGTGAGCGAGCTTATGTAATGGGACTTAAAGATACGAATAATATTTCTTCGTTTTCTATCGTAGTGCCAGGCAGAAAATTAATTGATCCGTGTACTGAAAAAGTGATTGGTTTGCAAGTTGATGTAATTGGTGATGCAGAGCTGGAGTTGGCAGGCAAGCCAGGTCGTTGTGAAATCCCGTCGGCTGTATGGATTACTAATTCTACGATTGAAATAGATCAAGGGGCAAGATTGGTTCCTAGAGTCGGGTTAGATTTGCCGGAAGTAATTGAAGCAAGATATCCCGATCGTTTCGTAAAGGGTTTTGTACTTTCGGTAGAAAACATTTCGGTAGGCGTTGGTAATTATTCTGTGGTTGTATTGGGCTTAGGCAAAAATGATGGAGTGTTTCAAGGCTGTGTTTTAGATTTAATCGATGGCAGCAGGGTAGTGTATGACGAGTACACCCATAAAAAAGTTAATTTGCCGCCGTTTAAATTTGGCGAAGTCTTAGTTTATAAGGTTGCGTGCAAGATAAGTCTAGCGATCATTAGTTATGCTCAGCATCCAGTTCACATAAACGATATTGCAACAGGCGCACCTGAACCATCAGTATATGTCCAATAGTAATCTAGAAAAATGGTTGGCTTTATATCATAAAGTAAAGCTAAGTGCCGCTACGTTCAACCAGTACTTGCAGCTAGATCCTAATTTAGAGCTTGATTATGCTTTAGAGGAAAAATCTTCAGCAGTGGCGAAAGATTTAGATTGGCTGCAATCGGATGCGGCACATAAAATTATTACTTTAGTTGATCCGGCGTATCCTTTGCAGTTGAAGAATATTCATAATCCTCCGCCAATCTTATATGTAAGTGGTGATTATGCGTGCTTAAATATGCCGCTGCTGGCGATGGTTGGTTCACGCCGCCCTACGCCGCTGGGGCTGATACAAGCTAAAGAATTTGCCCAGCAATTTGCTAATCTTGGTATAGGTGTCTGTAGTGGATTAGCAATTGGAATAGATTCCGCCAGTCACGAAGGCGCATTACAATCATCACAAGGCAAGACGGTTGCTGTATTAGCGCATGGGATAGATCAAATTTATCCAGGCTCGAATAAATCATTAGCGCGACGCATAAACTTAAATGGTTGTCTAGTTTCTGAATTTCCAATTGGGTTTACAGCGCAGCCTTGGTGCTTTCCACAACGCAATAGAATAATAAGCGGATTAAGTTTGGGTGTGTTAATAGTAGAAGCGGCAATCAAAAGTGGATCTTTAATAACGGCTAAGTACGCGCTCGATCAAGGCAGAGAAATATTTGCAATTCCAGGGGCTATTCAGAACCCTCAAGCACGCGGTTGCCACCAGCTAATTAGGGATGGCGCCAAGTTAGTTGAGTCGCCTGCAGACGTGCTCGAGGAGTTGGCGGCCTTGTTGAAGTACGCTATTCGTGATAAAAGTTCGACAGCGGTCCTGAAAGCTGCTCGTGCAACTGTCCTACCGAAACAACAGCAGTTAGTGTTGCGGCAGATTGATTTTGTGGCAACTACAGTCGATGCGTTAGCTAGCCGCACGGGGTTAGCGGTTAGTATTCTTGGGGCAATTCTATTTGAATTAGAGCTGAATGGTTTGGTAAGCTCAGTTCCTGGTGGCTATACTCGCGTTGAGCCAGGCTAATAAAACCCTGTATTTTACTAAGATGCTCAACTAGGTATTATAACTAATTTATGGCAATGAATCTTGTTGTTGTGGAGTCTCCGGCCAAGGCCAAGACTTTAAATAAATATTTAGGCAAAGATTTTGCAATCTTGGCCTCATACGGTCACGTGCGCGATCTAGTTCCTAAAGAAGGCGCGGTTGACCCAGATCATGACTTTGCCATGCGCTATCAAATTATTGAAAAAAACGCCAAGCACGTTGATGCTATTTGTAATGCTTTAGAAAGTGCGCAAAACTTATTCCTCGCAACTGACCCGGATCGAGAAGGGGAAGCTATTTCTTGGCACCTATATGAATTATTAAAACAGCGCGGGGCTTTGGAAGGCAAGGAAGTGCATCGAGTTGCCTTTTATGAAATTACCAAGAGTGCGGTGCAAGCTGCGGTGGCAAATCCGCGTGAACTAAGTATGGATTTGGTTCATGCACAACAGGCTCGTCGTGCTTTAGACTTCTTAGTTGGCTTTAATTTATCCCCGTTATTATGGAAAAAAGTTCGGCGTGGCTTATCAGCTGGGCGGGTGCAAAGTCCTGCGCTAAGAATGATTGTTGAACGTGAACTAGAAATAGAAGCATTTAAAGCGGAAGAATATTGGACCGTATTAGCTGATCTAATGGCGAAAGATAAATCTTTTAACGCTAAATTGGTTGAATACAATAATGAAAAATTAAAACAATTTTCTATAACTAATGCACAGCAAGCCAAAGAAATTGAACAACAGCTTATAGCTAATGCCAAAGGCAAGTTGGTGGTTGAAAAGATCACTAAGACGCAGCGTAAGCGTAATCCAGCTGCGCCTTTTACTACCTCTACGCTGCAACAAGAAGCTGTGCGTAAGTTGGGCTTCACCGCACAGCGCGCAATGCGCGTTGCTCAACAATTGTATGAAGGTGTGGATATTGGTGATGGGGCGGTTGGTCTTATTAGCTATATGCGTACCGATTCCGTGAACTTGGCCGATGAAGCGGTCAAAGAAATTCGTGAGTTCATCGGTGAGCGTTACGGAAAAGATAATCTGCCTGATGAGGCGCGCAAATTTAAAACCAAAGCTAAAAATGCCCAAGAAGCGCATGAAGCGATTCGCCCCACCATGATTCGCGTGGTTCCGAATGATATCAAAAACAAATTATCTGCGGATCAATACAAACTTTACAATTTAATTTGGAAAAGAACTATTTCTTGCCAAATGATCCACGCCACTATTGATCAGGTTGCAATTGACTTTAAATGTGGTGAGGGCAATCGTTTAAGATCGAATGGCTCTACAATAGCTATTCCTGGTTTTATGCAGGTTTATCAAGAAAGTTTGGATGATAGCAAGCTCGATGAAGATGATGAAAATCTGCTGCCACCATTAAAAGAGGGCGAAGTAGTAGACTTGCTGAAAATCCGTCCCGAACAACATTTTACTGAGCCACCACCTCGATATTCAGAAGCATCTTTGGTAAAGGCACTAGAAGAACATGGGATTGGCCGTCCTTCTACGTATGCGGCAATTATTTCTACGCTACAACATCGCGAATATGCGACTCTAGAAAACAAACGCTTTAAACCATCTGATGTGGGTCGAATCGTTAACAAATTTCTAACCAATTATTTTAAACAATATGTGGATTATGGTTTTACCGCGAAACTAGAAGACTCATTAGACTCTGTAGCTGCCGGTGAAAAACAATGGCTGCCATTGCTACGAGATTTCTGGGAACCGTTTATCATGTTGGTAAATGGTATTGAACAGTCAGTACAACGCAAAGATGTAACTCAAGAGGTATTAGATGAGAAATGTCCAGAGTGCGGTTCGCCACTATCTATTTGGTTAGGTAAGCGAGGGCGCTTTATTGGTTGTACTGGATATCCTAACTGCAAATATACTCGTAACTTAAATACTGATAGTGAGTCTGCAGCTGTAGATGAGGCAGTTGCTGGACGTAAATGTCCAGACTGTAACTCTGATTTGGTAATTAAAACCGGCAAGTACGGCAAATTTATTGGTTGTAGTGGTTATCCAAATTGTAAGTTTATCGAGTCGCTTGATAAGCCCGTTGATACGGGGGTGGAATGCCCGGATTGCAAGAAAGGGCATTTGATGAAACGTAAAACTCGTTACGGCACATTTTTTTATGCTTGTAATGTTTATCCAGACTGCAAATATGCAGTCAAATATCCGCCTATTGCTGAAGCCTGTCCAAAATGTGCTTGGCCAATTTTAACCATTCGTACTACAAAGCGGCGCGGTGATGAAAAGGTTTGTCCTCAAAAGACTTGCGATTTCGTTGAGCCAATAGAAAACGAAACAGAAGCCGAACAAGACTCTTATTAACGCCCCCTGACCATGCTCAGATAAGCGAGCAATCTATTCAAATATCATCGCGCTTAGCTTTTCGATGAGTTTTTTCTAAACGCTATTGACACTCAAAAAAAAGATGATAAGATGTCCGAACCTCTCGAACAGGGGCTGCGCTTAAAGCGTAAGATTTTTAAAAACTAATTAATGAACACCAAACAATTTGTGCGAGCACTTTCAATTTTAGAG